>JAKAWF010000315.1 GCA_021817025.1 bacterium | reverse complement strand
CGCCATCGGCGGCATGGCGGCGTTCGTGCCCAACCGCAGCGACCCGGAGGGCACCCGCGTGGCCCTGAGGAAGGTCGCCGAGGACAAGGTGCGAGAGGTGAGCCAGGGGTTCGACGGCACCTGGGTTGCCCACCCGGACTTGGTCACCACCGCCGGCTCCGTGTTCGAACGAGCGCTGGGCGGCCGTCCGCACCAGCGGGAGGCGAGCAGAGACGACGTCCAGGTCGGGGCCGAGCAGCTTCTCGACGTGGCCTCGACCCCGGGCGGGGTGACCCGGCGGGGAATCGAGACCAACGTCTCGGTCGCGGTGCGCTATCTGGCCTCATGGCTCAGTGGCCAAGGGGCGGTCGCCATCGACAACCTGATGGAGGACGCCGCCACCGCCGAGATCTCCCGCTCCCAGATCTGGCAGTGGCGGCATCACTCGCGCCTGGATGGGCGCGTCACCCAGCTGGCGATGGCCAGGCTTGGAGAAAACCCCGCGCGCAGGCCGGCGCTGGAGCTGTTCTCGGAGGTCGCCCTCGGCCCTGACTATGTCGAGTTCCTGACGATTCCTGGATACTCCCGCCTGCCCTAAGCATCCCTTGCAATCGGGAGCAGAGGCCGTGGTCGGAACCAAGGTCAGCCGGGCTGCCGTCGGTCGCCCCACCTGCGCGCAGACAACTGACGAAAAACGCACCGCAGCTGACTATTGGCACATGTTCCGTCGCACCCTGCAACGACCCCACCGCGTGAGGCCTCGGAACGGCTGGCGGATGGTCCAATCGCCGCATGCGAGCAAACCTCACCAGATGGCTGTGCATCGGCCTCGTCCTCACCGGCTCAGTGGGGATGGCGGCGGCCCAGGCAGCCGCCCCGGTGCAGGCCGCCACCGGCGGCACCGCCTACCACCCGGTCACGCCGTCGCGCATTCTCGACACCCGCGTGCACGGCGGAGCACTGGGGCCAGGCGCCAACCTCAACCTCCAGGCGACGGACAGGGCGGGGGTCCCGGCGGACGCCACCGCTGTGGCCTTGAATGTCACCGCCACCGACACCACCGGCCCCGGCTACCTGACCCTGTACCCGGCCGGTGGAGCGCCGCCCCTGGCGTCCAATCTCAACTGGACCGGGGGTGAGACCGTGGCCAATTTGGCGGTGGTGCAGGTGAGCAGCACCGGCGCGATCACCATCCACAACGCCGCCGGATCGGTGCAGGTCGTGGTCGACCTGCAGGGCTACTTTGCTTCCCCCGACTCGGGTCCAGGCTACTATGTTCCGCTGACGCCCGCCAGGATTGCGGACACCCGTCCCGACAGCGGACTGCCCTACGCCGGCCAGGTCCTCGGCCCGCAGACATCGCTTGGCGTGCAGGTGGCCGGGGTGGGCGGCGTTCCGGCTGCCGGTGCGGTCGCCGCGGTGCTCCAGGTGACGGTCACCGATACCACCGCCGCGAGCTTTGCGTCCGTGTATCCGGATGGGATCGGCTGGCCGGGAACCTCCACTCTCAATTGGCGCCAGGGACAGACGGTGGCCGCGCGAGTGATCGTCCCGTTGGGGAGTGGTGGCCAGATCATGGTCTACAACCAGGTCGGATTGGCCAACGTCGTAGTTGACGTGACCGGCTACTTCACCGAATCTGCGACCGCCCCTGGGGCCAGCCTCTACTACCCGGCCGCGCCGTTCCGGATGCTGGACACCAGGGCCGATGGGGGCACCCTAGGAGCGCAGCACTCTCTGTTGGAGCAACTGGCCGGCGTGGGTCCGGTCGCGAGCCAGGCCAGCGCCGTGGTGGCCAACCTCACCGCGACCGACACCAGCGCGGCCAGCTTCCTGGCGGCCACTCCCAGCATCTCATCGCCGACGACATCCGACCTCAACTGGGCGGCGGGCGCCACCGTGGCATCCCTGGACATCGCGACCCTGAGCTCAGCGGGAGATCTGGCGCTGTACAACGCGGTTGGTGAGGCGCAGATTGTCATCGACGTGTCCGGGTACTTTGTGCCCTCGGCGGGCACGGCGAGCGTGGCGGCGGCATGCACGGATCCGACCGTGTCAGTCACGAACAGCCCCACATCCGGTGGGCAGATCGACGTCAGCGCGGCGGCCGCGTGCCCAGGCGGGGCGACTCCGACCTACACCTTCTGGTACCAGATACCCGGCTCCGCGATTTGGCAGTTCGGCGCCACCTCCAGCAGCGGCTCTTCTTTCAGCTACCCCAGCCGGACGGGGGTGGTCGGCACCTACCGCTTCGTGGTGTGGGCGAGCTCGCAGGCCGGGGCCTTTCAAGGGGCGGCGGCCGGCACCGCCGCGGATCTGGCCACGGATCCGTCGGCCAATCTGCCCGACAGCTATGCCGACACCTGCTTCGGTCAGGGATACCTGACCAGCGCGTGCCTCTCTTCCGAGTTGGCCGCTATCAACTCCGCCCAAGTCGACGAGGGTGTCCCGGCGCTCGCCCTTCCCTCTGACTTCAGCAGCTTGAGTCAGCCGATCCAGGAGTTCGTGCTGGCGGACGCGGAGAGGGTCAGCCGGGGCCTGCCCGCGATTCCCGGACTGACCCAGGCCGCCAACGCGAACTCGCAGCAGGCTGCAAACGCCAGCACGGACCCCAACGGGCTTGCCGTGAGCGGCGCGATCAACTTCGTCAGCGTCTGGGCGGAAGACTATGGAGCCGCGGGGGCGACTTTCGACTGGATGTACAACGATGGCCTTGACTCCAGCAACGAGGATTGCACCGCTTCCAACCAGACCGGCTGCTGGGCCCACCGGGCCAACATCCTGCTCAGCACCGTCTCCGGGACCTCGGCCGCTCCCAGCGGCTACACCTGGGTGGGTGGGGCCGCCTGCGCGCCCATCAGTGGGATCACCTATTTCAACTCCTGCACGCTGGAGTGGGTGCTGGTTCCCAGCTCCTCGGCCTCATATCAATACACCTGGGCCCAGGCCGTCGCCGCGGGCGCATGAGTCCCGGCGTCGTTGCCTGACCGTTAGAGCCGCGGTCCTTTTGGACCCCGTGATCGACGGGAGGACATGCCCGCCCAGTCCCGACACCGACTCACCAGTGGCGCTCCCGTCAGGGAGCGTTTGGCCGCCACCAGTCGCCAACTGGTAGGATCTTCCGCCCGTGGTGGCCCCGTCTGGTCAGTCGCCTCTGCTCGGGCGCTGGACTTGGCCCGCGGCGCCGGTGTCAGGTCGCGCGCTCACCTCCGTTGTCGCCGCCGGACAAGCTCGGCCGACTCCCTCATTGGATCAGCTCGGCAGGCCAGGACCATTGGACTGCGTGGGAGTGACGACCTGGGTCCGGGCGCTGCCAGGCTGTTGGGCGCAGAGCGAACCGCCGGGACGCACCCACTAGGGACATTCTCTGACCTTCACCGCAGGGATTGGACCGCCGCAGGGGGGACGGCTTGCTGGCACCGGGTCTGCCGGCTTGAGCGGTGCTTCGGCGGGCGCGGCTCGAGGGCGGCGGCCGCTCTCCGCCGCACCGTCCAGCTGACGGACCGGTCACATCCTGGCCGGGTGCCGACGGCCGCGTTGTGATCCGAGCCCACCTCTGCTATCGTCGCCTCAGTTCAGGTCGGCGCCGCCGCCCAGGGGTGGCGGACTCGGTTAGTTCCGTGGAGATCTTTGGGGGGGCTATTGCGACATGGCCGATAAGCCCGCGAGCGAGGCCGCCGCACCCCCGGTGCGGTACGGCGAGGCGGATGGTGGTGGCTGCGACCACTCCGGTTGCGGCAACCAGGAGGCGTACCGCTGCCTCTACCGGGACCGGCGTGCTGTTGACTGTGCCTGGGTCGCCTGTCGCGACCACCTGAAGGTTGTCGCCGGGAGTGCTTACTGCCTCCGTCACGCCAGCATCGTGGAGATCATGATCATGTCGGAGCGGCAGGGCAACGCCCTGCTGCCGCCGGACCTGGACGACCGCTGCGCCTCCCTGGTCCTGGCCGTCGCCACCGACCTCGACGAGCCGGTGGTGGAGCGGCTGGTCCGCTGGGGCGACACCAACACCAGCATCATCAATGACCCCGCCATCCGCTACTCGCGGCGGAACCTGCTGCAGCACGAGCCCGGGCACTGGGAGCGAGTGTGGGCGCTGGCGACCAAGACGGGGATACTGCTGCGGGTGGGGGTGCGAGTGGAGGACAACCGCCCCGAGACCGTGATCCTCACCGGTGGGGCCAGCCACCTGGTGGAGCTGGTCCCGCCCTGGATCCAGCGGCGCCTGAGTGGCGGGGGCGGCGTGGGTTCGCAGTCCCAATTGGTGGAACGGCTGGCCTTTCAGCACCAGCTGCTGCAGGCCCTGGACGCCTACGTGGAAAAGTACGGGATCATGTACCCCGGCCACGGGCTCCCGGCCTCACTCTGAGGGGCCGCCAACTCATAATCTGCGGCCTGAGCTACGACGCCGTCATTCCGGTTCCTGCCC
>JAKAWF010000314.1 GCA_021817025.1 bacterium | reverse complement strand
TCAGTTTAACCTCAGTGCCGGTGGTTGCCGGCAAAGCCAGGCCGTATCAGGACGAACTCCGCGGCGACGGACTCTTGCAATACAGATACCGGGGCACCGACCCCGACCATCGTGACAATCGCGGCCTGCGTGAGGCTATGCGCCGGCAGTTGCCGCTCATCTACTTCCACGGGGTCGAACCTGGGCAATACCTTCCCGAATGGCCGGTCTTCATTGTTGGGGACGACCCGCGGAGCCTCACCTTCACCGTGGCCGTGGATGACCCCTTGGCCAGTGACTTGGACCCCGCCTATGAGATGCCCGATATGGCACGGCGGGCATACGTGACCCGCCTGGCCCGCCAGCGGCTGCATCAGGTCGCCTTCCGCCATCGGGTCCTGCGTGCCTATCGAGAGTCATGTGCGATGTGCCGCCTCCGCCACCCCGATCTTTTGGATGCCGCTCACATCCTGCCCGACGGTCACCCCGCCGGGGAGCCAATCACCGCGAATGGATTGGCCCTGTGCAAGCTCCATCACGCCGCCTTTGATCGCAACATCGTGGGGATCCGCCCGGACTCGGTCCTCGAGATCCGCCACGATGTCCTCGAGGAGATCGACGGGCCCATGCTTCGCCACGGCTTGCAGGATCTCCACGGCAGGCTGCTGATGGTGGTCCCGAGGGCCGAGGCGGACCGACCCCGGGCCGAGTTCCTGCGGGAGCGCTATCAACTCTTCAAGGCGGCCAGTTGAGAGGTCGGGATGGGGAGTCGCTCCGCGCATTTGTCACCTGTCGCGCCTCCTACAGGAGCTGCGCGCGCCGAACACTGGGGGCCACGCCGAGGGATCAGGATCGATCTCGTCGACCACGACCTGTTCCTCCCTCATATGGCGCCGAGGCAATTCGACAATTATCGATTCCATGGCTGTTGGTGAGCATCCCCGACGGCCGGCGGGACCCAGGAACTCAGCTCCCGCCGACACCCCAGACGCTGGCTGCCTCGCCCCGGTCATGTCTCGGGATGCTGGGTCGGCACCGGCTTGGGTACATCGATGGGCATCAACCGACGGCACGGGCTCGGCGACAGGAATGCTTGGGGGGGCCCAAGGACACGGTCATACGACAACGCAGAGGTGCATCAGCGCATCGCCCTTGCGGTTGCGCACCGCGTCCACCACTTCGAAGGTGGTCCCCGAACCAAGGAGTACCTCAGCCTGAGCACGGTTGTGCGGGGTACCCCAGATGGCATGCGCGCCCGACGGGGCGTCGACGGCCCACAGGGTGCGGCGGGGATATGGCTGAGCGGGTTGCCAACAAACGGCGACGCGAGGATCGACCGAGGTGCTGACCAGATGGTCAGCCGTAAACCGTTGTCCCACTGCATGGAGCCAGCGCGGACTGGAAGACCGGTACAGACGCAGGGCCACCGGCAGCGTGACCGAGTTCATCACCTCTCTCATCTGCTCCGCCCAGGCCATCGCGCGCGCCCCCCCGGTGCCCAGGACCATTGCCTGGTTGATCTCATGGTAGTGCGCACCCGTGTAGTGGAGTACCGTGCGATAAAGGCGGGGTGGAATGCGGGGCATCGGGCCTGCCACCTCCTGGATCCATTTCCACGCAGACTCACCGTGCCGGCCGCGCTTCAAACTTTGAGCGCCGCCGAGGGGAGCGAAGTCGTAGATTTGCCAGGGGTCCCGCTCGGGCAGCTGGTTGAAGACCACCTCAGCGGCCTCGGCTGGAGAAAGCTGTGCGCCGGGTGGCACGGGCACGGGATCTCCGACACTGATCGAGTCCATGGGCAGCTCCAAACCCGACAGTAAGTTACCGGGTGATGGCTGGTCCAGCGCTAGACGCCGGGCCAGCATTGAATTCTACGTCTCCCGGCGGCCCGCATGTGGCCCATTCCTAACCGCGTCTCCTTGCCGCCGGGCGAAGGACCGTAGTGCAGCAACCTCGCAGCGCGGGTTGGCGAGTGGGTTAGGGCAAGGCCACCGGTACCATGATCGCAGCCGGGTGTTCCTGCCACGAGACTCCGCACTGCCACCGAGTCAACCCACTGTCCCACTCCGGGCAGATCGCAACTCTATCCCGCGACCGGGAGATCGTCTGTCGGGCACCGGTCGCTCAGCCCACCAGGCCAAATCTCGCGTCCAGCATGTCAGGGCGAGCAATGGTGACGCCGCCGCAGAGGTCGAGGTGAAAGTCACCCAACGCCTTAATATTGCGAGCGCGACCTCACCGGACCACCGGAGCTGGATGGCTGCTGGCCATGCGGTTCCCCGAAGTTGCCATCTTCAGCTTGACCGGCGACCCGACAGCACTGGACCCGCGGCCGATACCTGATTGACTAAGGCCAGCCATCGCGTCGGGTCTGCAGCGCGTGACGCGGAGCGGCCCGGTGTCGAACTACCCCGCCACGAACTCCCTCAGGAACGCACCGGGCGCCCGCGCCCGCTGGACTTCTCCGGACTCACGAACGCGCGCTGGCACGCGCGACAGTAGCGGTCCTCCGGCTGAACCATGCATCCCCCACTGTGGAGGTCCTTCCAGGCGGGGTCACCAGTGGGGTCCGTGGCGGGCATCCCGTAGACGATCGAGATGGTGTCAGAACTTCCGCAGGCCGGACAAGATGCCAAAGGTCCTGTCGCGGCGTCGTTGAGAGGTCGGCGCATCGGGGTCATTCTGGGTCACCCCCTTGGGTTCGGAGCCGCGGTGGCAAGTGCTGCGAGAGCTCTGGACGATTGCCGCGCGGCGGTGAAGTAACCGGAGATACCTGGGGCAGGGGTTGTGGGGAAACGGTCATGCGACCTTGCCCACGCTAACGATACTCCGATTCGACCGCAGCGAGCGGACGCATGCCGAGCCATGTGGGAATGCGCGGACGACCGAACCAGTTGGCGTACTGGACGATGGCGACGTCGAGCCCAATCCAGGTGCCGTCTGTCCACGCCAGTTCAGTCGCGCAGCGGCCATCGAACGGCTCGGCGTCGTTGGAGTCGTCGGATGAACCCGCGGACTGTGGCTGTGGCCGGGACGGCCCCGCCGGGGTGCTCGGTCGGCGCGATGGTGGGATGGCACGCTGGATCGACGCGCCAGATCTGGTTTCCGTGGCAAGGACTGGCGCGGCGAGCGCGTCGATGACGGTTCGCAGGTGGCCCGACCCCAAGACGAGTCCTGGGACAGTGCCGCCGCCGCGTCTGAGGCGCCGGTGTGCGTGTATTGGTGGCCCACAAGCAGCAATCACGTCCATGCGTGTTCGGGGTCGGCAGGGCTCTCAAGTCAGGTCTACAAGGGTCAGGAGTCGGTCCCCGAGGGAGCGCAAGTCCTCGAGGTATTCGAGGTCATCCAGCCAGGGGGACGGGAACCCCCCCTCGCCATGCAGCGCGCCCACGAGGGCGCCAGTCATTGCGGCCACGGTGTCAGCGTCGTAGCCTCCGGAAACCGCGGTCAGGATCGCCTGTTCTGGATCGTCCCAGTGGCGGAGGAAACACCACAAGGCTGCCGGGAGCGACTCCAGCACGAAAGCGCCGTTGTGGAAATACTCGAAGGCGTCGGCAGCGGTGGCGAAGGACCTGTTGGTGGCCTCGGCCAGACGATCCCGCAGCCGGTACCGCCCGGGTCGGTCCGGCCGGCGTTCGGGGACCGCTTCCTCCACGACTCCATCGAGCACGATGGCGAGGCCGGTCAGGAGCTCGGAGCGGAGGCTATCGCTCGTGAGATCGCCCACGGTTCGGTGCACGCATAGGGCGACCATGAAGGCTTGGGCAATGGCACTGACCACCGCCATCCCAGTCGCGTGGGTGATCAGAGCGCTGATGGCCGCTTCCCGCCTGATGGCATTTACGTCCGCGGCGTTCCTGAGACCGATGGGAGACACTCGCATGGCCGCGCCGTTCCCCGCGGATGGGACGCCGGCACGAAACCATGGCATTCCGGCGTGCAGGGCGGTCACCGCCTTGACTGTGGATGCGCCCATTCCTCGACCGACTGGGAGCCACTCCACGAAGCGACGGGCCAGGTCCTCTGGATCGAGGTGGCCAACGGCACAGAGACTTTCAGCGATGCACATCGTCAGCTGCGTGTCATCGGTGACCGTCCCCGTGGGCCCCGATTTCCATCCTGGCCACTTCCCATAGCGACCCAGTGATGTGAGCGCCTCGCGTGAGGCCTTTGGGCCTTGCGCTTCCCAGGGGCGCCCTAGCGCGTCACCGATGGCACCGCCGATCAGCGCGCCCCGGTACTTGGCCCGGTAGTCCACGCCGGCTTGGAACACCAGGCCCGCTCGCTCGGAGGCACCGGCATCGGCTGGCGGTGGGACCAGCCAGCGGTTGTCCGCTTGGTCAGCAGCCTCGCGTTCCACGGAACCATGCCCTCCTCGCCGCCCGCAGGGGCGCATCAGCACCCTGGCGCGCCGCACATTATGCGGCGT
>JAKAWF010000313.1 GCA_021817025.1 bacterium | reverse complement strand
AGCGCGAAGATGATGATCTGTAGATTGGGCCCCGCCAGTTTGGGGATGGAGTAGACCGCGTGCTGGGGCAGCGTCAGCCAGGACACCGCAGTGGCGATCCCCGAGGTGAGCAGCGCCGGCACCACCACGGTCAGGCTCAGCGAGCCGAGGTAGATCTCGGCCGCGAACAGCGCGCCGGCGAAGGGGACGTTGTAGACAGCTGCCAGCCCCGCTCCCGCGCCGCAGGCGATCAGCAGGGTGCGGTGTTCCGGAGTCAGCCTTGCCTGGCGGGAGAAAAGCGCCCCGGCGGCGGCCCCGGCTCGCTGGGGAGCCGCCTCCCTTCCGATCGACCCACCCATGGCGACGGTCACCTCCGAGATGGCTCCGCTGAGCAGGGTGCGCACCACCGAGATCGAGCCGCGGTGAGTCCAGACGACCTCGGTCGGTTCTCCTCCGGTTCCCTTGCTGGAGCGGAGCAGTAGCCACAGGCCGGCTCCGGTCACCAGCCCTCCCACCGCCAGAACCACCACCAACCGCACCGGGCCGTGACTCGCGGCGGCCCTGGAGTACTCGCCCGAGTGGTAGTCGAAGGCCAGGTGCTGAACGAACCGCAGCAGCGCCATCATCACGATCGCGCCGAGCCCGGCGCCGATGCCGGTCAAGACGGCCATCAACCAGAAGAGCAGGGGGAGGTCGCTCAGCCGTCCGGGTACGTTGGCCTGCGCCTCTGCTCTTCGGTCCGAGGGGGGAGTCGAGTCAGGGTGGCGCTGCTGCCTCAAGAAAAGGGGCTCCCCCTGCGATCGCGCCGAGCTGTGCTCTTGGCGACCCTGCCGATCTGGCCCTGGATCAGCGCTCCGGCAGGATCCGGCCGGCCCCCCGCGGCTGCCCCGGGCGAGCTGCCATGCTCCGGTGGCCGGGGATGGCCAGCAAGAACCTCCACCGCCCGAGTCTAAACTGGGCTATGGGGGGCTGGCACTGGAGCTTTGCCAGGAAAAGCCGCGTCAGACGACGCCCAGTCCCCGCGCCCGCGAGATCTGGCTACTCGAAGAGTCTGGTAGCTCAGTCCCCCCTGGGTCACGAAGGGTGCGTTGACCCGCCAGTCTCCGGCATTGCCGGACTCCACCATCCGCACCTGGACCGCCTTGGTCGGCCTCCCGGAAACGCTGACGGCCACTGTGGTTGAGTCGGGCAGCTGTTGAGAAGCTCGGTCGTCGGGCGACCCCTGGGCGTGACGGGTTGGACTTCTCGTCGACGCAGAGGACCAGCGCCGCCTCCGGGGGATGCAGGTACAGCCCCACGATGTCCCGCACCTTCTCCACCAGTTGGGGATCGTTGGAGAGCTTGAGGGTCTCGCTGCGATGGGGCTGGAGCCCGAAGGCGTGCCAGATGCGCAGCACGCTGGTGCCGCTGAGCCCACTGGCCTCGGCCATGCTCCTGGTGGTCCAGTGGGGGGCATTGGGCGGCTTGGTCTCCAGTGTTTGCACCACCACTTGCTCCACCTGCTCGTCGGTGATTCGGCGGGGAGCCCCGCACCGGGGCTCGTCCAAGAGACCCGCCAGCCCCCGACTGATGCAGCGCTGCCGCCACTTCCCCACCGCGGCCTCGCTCACCTGCAGTTGGGCCGCCACCTACCGGTTGCTAACCCCCTCGGCCCAGCGCAGAACGATCTCCGCCCGCCGCGCCAATCCGTTGGACGTACTCCTCCGGCGTCGCCAGCGCACGAGATGCTCCCGGTCATCCGGGCTGACCAGCAGTTGGGGTTTGGGACGGCCACGGAGCATGATCTGGCCCTCATTGCGAGGCCTGCGACGACCATCCCCTTATCTCCTATACCTTCAAAAGCAGGACACTAGTGGGTACGACGCCATGCTCTGGCAGGCCGTCGCCGAGATCACCCGCGACCTGACTGCGACCCCGCTCCCTGCCCACCCTCGCGGCGCCCGCCCCTCACCACCCAATCCCGCCGCTACAGCCCCATCTTTCGCCGCCGTCTACAACTGGTGACCTTGGTCTTGTACTTGCGGCGGCTAAGCTTGCCAGAGCTCGTGAAGACACGTCGGCTGGTCTGGCGAAAGGCTCGTCCTGTTGCGGAAGGCCGCTGGGCTAACGTTCGGGGTATAAGTCCGCCAGGAGCTCGAAGGCACGCCCGAACACCTCGGCTGTGAAGAGGTCCGGAGCCACGAAGTGGTACATCTGCAGGCCGGCGAACAGGGCATGTCCGATTGCCCAGACCTGGAGCGTGGTCGTCCCTGGAAGCGGCAGCTCGTCGTCGGCTGCTGCCAGTTCCCTCAAGCGCCGCTCGAACTCGTCTCCGAAGCGCCGCAACGCCTCGGGGTTGCGCAGCAGGGCGGCGATGAACTCGAGGCTCACCGCAAGTCCGGCCCGGTCGCTCGTCGCCTGGTCGAAGGCGACGACCCGCCCGAACTCGTCGAGTCGCTCACGAATCGGCCGAGACTGGTCGTTGACCAGCGCCGTGTAGTCGGGAGATGGCGTCGTCTCGATCGCGGAGAGCAGTAGGTCCTCCTTGGTCGAGAAGTGGCCATAGATGGCACCCTTGGTCACCTCAGCGGCTTCGGCGATCTGCTCCAGGGAGGTGGCGGCGTAGCCCTGGTCTCGGAAGAGGCGGCGTGCCTCGTCGAGGAGGTGCTGGCGGGTCGCCGCCGTCGATGCCGCTCTCGTCTTCCGGACCACGAGTCAATGGTCGCACACTTGACATAACATCGGATTCCAGATACCATCAGTATCTGGAATCGTCAGGGTGGCCGCGCGAGATCGGGCTCACTTCCCTCCACCCAGGGAGGTGATCCGCCAACCATGGAGGTACTGACATGGCGCCCGCCGGACATCTCGTGCAACCGGAGCCTCAGGACCCCCGGGGAGGCCTCTCCCAAGCCGATCCGCCTCGACGACTGCGCGCGACCCGTCCACTCGTGCCACGCCGATGGCGGCCCCGCCTCACAGGGGCCGCCGATGCCGCCGTCCTCGACATCGTCAACGCTGTGGCTCTCCCGCTTTCCACGACCGTGGTCTGTCGACATCTCGTTGGCGTCCAGGCCGAGGACGAGGCCAGCTTCCGGGTCCGGGGACACCACGTAGTGCGCACGCTCGAGCCACCCAACGACGAATTGCACACTCAGCTGCTTGCTTGGGTCATGCAGGAGCTGACCGACCCGCCCGTGCGGACCGAACGGGTGTTCCGCTTTCCCTTGTGCCCCCTCCTGAAGAGCGCGGACGCATGAAGAAGATGCCGCGCAGTCTTGGTCCGCTCCGCCACCGTGGCTTCCAGCTGCTCGCGGCGGGACAGCTGGCCTCGAACATGGGGGATGCCTTCTACGCTGTGGCGCTGCCTTGGTACGTGCTGGCCGACCACGGGGGAGTGCTCCTCCTCGCCACAGTGCTCGCCGCCTACGGCGTGCCCCGGACAGTGCTGCTGCTAGTCGGCGGGTACGCAAGTGACCGGTGGCGGCCCTGGGTCGTGATGATGGTCGCTGACTCGGTCCGGGCGGTGGCCGTCGCCTGCCTGGCGGTGGTGGCATTCTCTGGACCGGCCAACCCCTACTTGCTGGTGCCGATCGCCGTGCTGCTCGGTGCCGGCGAGGGGCTCTTCCTTCCCGGCTCGTTCGCGATCGTGCCCACCTTGCTCCCCAGCGAGGACCTCCAGGCTGGCAACGCGCTCACATCAGGGGGTACCGAGCTCGCCAGCCTGATCGGCCCCGCCGTTGGTGGCGCTGTGGTCGCGCTTCTCGGCCCCGCGTCGGCCTTCGCTGTCGATGCAATCTCCTTCGTCGCATCTGCAATCACCCTTTCTGGCATCCGTTCCGACCACGCTGTCGCCGAGGAAGAACTCGCCGTCACGTCTGGCGCGCCAGCGCCCGAACGAGCGCAAGTCACACTCGGCAGGTTCGTTGCTTCCGAGCGAGTCGTCCAAGTGTTCTTGGTAATCCTGATCGTCGCTAACCTTGGCTCTGGCGGCATGATCCAGGTGGCCCTTCCGGCACTCGCTCATGGGCCGTTCCACGCGGGCGCCGGAGGATACGGGGCGCTGCTTGCCGCCGTCGGCGGTGGCGCTCTCCTCGGCACCATTGCTGCGGCGCAGTTTCGGACGCTGCGCAAACCGGCTCTGATCGCGTCGATGGGCTTCCTGATCGAAGCAGGGTGCCTGGGCGTCGTCCCCTACCTCGGCGACGCCCTGTTTGCCGGCGTCGCGCTAGGGGGCTTCGGTGCACTCAACGGCTTCGGCACCATCGTCATGCTCACCACCTTCCAGCGTTGGGCGCCACCCCAGATGATCGGTCGGCTGATGGCCTTGCTGATGTTCGCCGCGATCGGAGCCTTCCCCGTGTCGGTCCTCGTCGGCGGCTTCGTCGTACGCTGGCTCGGGCCCGATGCGTTCTTCCCGCTCGCCGCCACGCTCCTGACCTTCGCGATCCTC
>JAKAWF010000312.1 GCA_021817025.1 bacterium | reverse complement strand
GACGAATGATCGCGGTGGCCCCACCCCCGGTGGTTATCCTCTGAGTCATGAGCGAGAGGGGGGATGGCGCGGCCCCAGGGGTGTTGAGCGAGCTGGACGAGTCAGGGGTGCTGCGGCTGACCCTCGACCGGCCGGAGCAGCGCAACGCCCTCACGGGTGAGCTGGCGAGAGAGCTCCGAACACGCATCGCTGAAGCCGAACCCAGGGGTGCGCGGGTGGTTGTGGTGACGGGCACGGGCAGCGCCTTCTGCGCCGGGGCGGACCTGGGGGCGCTCACCGCCGGAGCGCGGAACTCCGCCGAGCGCCGGCGGATCCTGGCGGAGTACTACCGCGCCTTCCTGGACCTGCGGGATCTTCCCATCCCCACCATCGCCGCGGTCAACGGACCGGCCATCGGGGCCGGCTTCAACCTCGCGCTGGCCTGTGACCTCAGGATCCTCGCGGAGACCGCCAGGCTGGCGGCACCCTTCCTCCGACTGGGGATCCACCCGGGCGGGGGCTGCACCTGGATGGTGACCAGAGCCTGCGGCTCGGCGGCGGCTCGGGAGATCCTCCTTCTGGGGCAGCCGGTGGATTCCCACCGCGCCCAGCAGCTCGGCCTGGCGACCCAGGTTGTGCCAGACCATGAACTGGCGGCCCGGACACAGGAGATGGCGCTCCAGATCGCCAGCCTGCCAAGCCGGGTGGTGCGGGACCTGAAGTCCGCCCTGGCCCTGGCGGAGGAGGGCGCGAGCTTCGACTCACTGCTGGCGGTGGAGAGCCTGGCCCAGGCCGACTCCATGGGCACGGAGGATGCCACCGAGGGATGGGCGGCCTTCAGGGAACGGCGCCCTCCCCGGTTCCGGGACCGCTGAAAGTTCGCTGCGGGCTGACCACCGCCGAGGGACACCAGCCGGACATCGGGCAGACGGCGCACCGTGGCCTTCGGGCGACGCAGACCTGGCGCCCATGCTGGATGAGGCGGAGGCTGAAGGCGGACCATTCCTCCCTGGGCACCATCCGGCAGACCGCGGCCTCGATCTTCACCGGGTCTCGCGTTCGCACCAGCCCGAGCCGGTTGGCCAGCCGGGTCACATGGGTATCGACCGGAAACCCCGGGATGCCGAAACCGACGCCCAGCACCACGTTGGCGGTCTTCCTGCCCACGCCGGGGAGCTGCACCAGCTCCTCCATGGTTCGCGGCACCTCGCCCTGGAAACGCTCCAGCAGCACCTGACCCATTCCCACCAGGTTGCGGGCCTTGGCGCGGAAGAACCCGGTGGGATGGATGAGCTCCTCGAGCTCCTCCAGGTCGGCGCCCGCGTAGTCGGCCGCCGTCCGCATCCGGCGGAACAGCTCCGGGGTCACCTGGTTCACCCGCTCATCCGTGGTCTGGGCCGAGAGGATAGTCGCCACCAGAAGCTCCAGGGGGCTGGAGTGGGTGAGGGCGCAGACCGCCGGGTACAGCCATTTGAGAGCGGACACCGCCCCCAGAGCCCGCTGCCGGGGCGACCTGGGCGACTGCGGCTGGATACCGGGCACCGGACCAGCCTAGGGCTCGCGGCAGCCCGCCGTCAGATGGTGGCAGACCGGTATCCTGAGCCCATGCCGCTGCGCCATCCCCTACGGCTGCTTGGCCGCGGGCGCCTCGTCGCACCGCTGGCCGCCCTGCTCCTGGCGGCCCTGCTGTCCAGCTGCTCCGCCTTCGGGGACGTGGGCAACCCCACGGACGCCCACCTCGCGATCCCGCCCGGCAACCAGGTGAGCCAGCCCAACAGCACCCTCTCCCTCCGGGTCCTGCCCAAGCCGCCGGCCAACCCGGAGTACACGGTGATCATCTACCACAACGTCAACACGGTGGGCGAGTTCGTGCCGGAGTCGCTGACCGTGAAGGTGGGCTCCGTGGTGGAGTGGGTCTGGACCGACCACTACGACCAGCACAACGTCTGGTGGATCGACCAAGAGCTGGTCAACTCCCCCACCAAAGGGGCCGGCTTCAAGTGGGCCGTCCAGTTCCTCTCACCTGGGGTCTACGACTACTACTGCACCCTCCACCCGGGAATGCTCGGCCGTGTGGTCGTCACTGGCTAGCTGGCGCCGGTTCGGGGCGGTGGCCGGGCTCCTGGTGGCCTCCGGAATGCTGCTGGCCGCCTGCGCCAGCCCGGCCACCGCCGCCCGCCTGGCGCTCCGCGGCTTCCTGGCCGACGTCCGCTCCCACTCGGTGGTGTACGCCTACACGCTGCTCACCAACCCCGCCGAGTCGGCCACGCCGTTCCTCCCCTTCTTCAACGGGGTGAAGGCGGCGCGCGCCAGCTACCAGGTCGGCAGCTGCCGGGTGATCAACCCCAATCAGGTCATCTGCCAGGTGGAGGTGACCAGCCCGGGCGCCACCCCGCGGGTGGTCCAGGTGCAGATGCTCGAAGAGGGGAACGCCGGTGACTGGCTGGTGGCGGCACCGTTCACCACCAAGGGCGCGGCGGCCATCCGACTCTTCCAGTAGCCGGGGAATCTTTCCAGCTGCCTCAGGAAGACGCGGCGGCCCGGCCCCGCGGCTGCCGCCGCGATGGAAGCGGACCGCGATCGGGCTGGGTACGCTCCTCACCTGCCAGGCGGGCGGCAGCCCGATCCAGGAAGTCCTTGATGGTCGCCTCCGCCACCCGGTGGAGGGCGAGGCGGTCGAAGGTCTTGCCCACCGCGCCTAGCGGTGGCCGGTAGTTCACGCTGATCACCAGCTGGCTCCAGCCGCTCCCCATGGCTCCCACCTCCAGCTCCCCTTCAAACGCCGGGAACAGGGAGGACGGACCGGTGGCCAGCCAGGTGAGCGGCACTACCAGCCGCCCGGGAGATCGCATCGCCTCCCCCAGCCGGACCCGCACCTGCTTCCCCACTCGCCGACCCGCCAGGCCAAAGCCGACCTCCGCCAACAGAAGCTCGGCCCGGGCGCTGGCACTGCTGGCGAGCACCGGCAGCCAGCTCTCAGGCGCCTCGAGAAGCCGGTCAGCAGTGGCATCGAAGCCCTGGGCTAGCTCACAGTAGTAGCGCAGGAACATCTCAGGCCTGGGCCGCCACGGCCAGGCCGGCGCCGCCACCGGCCCCTCGAGAAGCGGGCAGCCGCGGCCGGGCGCGGCCGGCAGGTGCCCACCGGGCATCACTGCTAGGCCCACTCACGGTGTCCCCGGGGCCTCTGACCGGCACCGTGACTCGGATGGCCGTGCCGTGGTCGGGAATCGACCTCACGTCGACACGGCCTCCGGCCAGCGCCGCACGCTCACGCATCGCCACCATCCCCCGACCGGTGGCCAGAGACTCCGCTGAGAAGCCGCGGCCGTCGTCGGCGACCACGACCCGCAGCGCCGTGGGGGTGAAGATGATCCTCACCGACACCTGGGACGCTTCGGCATGGCGCTCCACGTTGCCGAGCGCCTCCTGGACAACCCGGTAGACATCGGTCCTGCGCTCCCGGTCGAGGGAGAGCTCCCTGCCTCTGGTCCGCACCTTCGCGGCCAGCCCGGCGCGGGCGGCGCAGGCATGTACCAGCTGGCGTAGGGAGGTCTCCAGGCCGAGATCGTCCAGCGCCGGCGGGCGGAGGCTGTCGGCCAGCCGGCGCAGCTCGGCCACGACGCCGAGGATCCCCACCCGCAGCGCCTCGAGCTCCTCCCCGGACGAATCGGGCACACCCGTCCGCTGGCCCACCGCCTCCAGGCGCCGGGCGAGGTAGATCAGCGTCTGCAGCGGCTCGTCGTGGATGTCCCGGGCGATCCGTTCCCGATCGTCCTCCTGGGCCTGCCGGGCCTGGGCCGCGAATGCCGCCGTCAGCCGCTGGCGCTCGGCCTCCTTGGTGACGTCCTGGAAGGCGATCTGGAACAGGTCACCCTCCCCCACATCGCGCAGCTTGGTCAGCAGAGGCTGCAACACCAGCTCCGCCTGGGTGGCCGAGGTGAGCACCAGCTCGGATGGTGGTGAGCCGCCGAGGAGGCTCATGCTGGGCTCCCTTCCGATCAACTCCGCCAGGCCCCCCTGCTCGAGCCGGCTCCCGAACAGCTCTGCGGCGGCGGGGTTGCTCTGGCGCAGCCGGCCGCTGGCGTCCACCACCAGCGCCGGCACCGAAGAGGCCTCGAAGATCGCCCGGAGGCGTGCTTCGGCGGCCTGGTGGGCGGCCAGGGCGGCTCCCATCCCCCGGCGGGCGGAGGCCTCCCGCTCGACTCGTTGACCTACGGCCACGGCCACGACGCAGGATATGGCCAGCAGCGTGCCGTCACCCCAGACGTCAAAGCGTGAGTCGACGACCACCAGGTCGGGCAGCATCAGGACCGTCCCCCAGGCGGCGCTGGCGCAGGCCCCGCCCAGGCCAAAGCGGAGCGCGGCATAGATCACCGGCAGAAGGAATAGCCCGACCGTGGGGTAGTCGGGTATCCCGCCGGGGAGCCGGGCCCCCC
>JAKAWF010000311.1 GCA_021817025.1 bacterium | reverse complement strand
CTGCGCCCGAAGCGCTCGAGGGTGTCCTGCCAGGTCCACAGGTCCCGCCGGTCACGGTGGCCGCACCAGCGGTCGCCTTTGAAGTGGTCGACGCTGACCACCCGGTGGGCGACCCGGGACAGGACCACCGTGGACATCCCGTGGTCGCAGCCCACCTCGAGGACCGTGCCCGCCCCCTGGGCCAACCCGCCCAGCACGGCCGCCTCCTCGCGGCTGATCCCCGTCCCCGGGGAGCGCCGGGCCAGATCAGCGTAGACCGACTCCGGCAGGGGCACCCGCACGAGTCCCATCCACGCCACCTCCTGTGTCATCGCGCGTAGTTCCGGAGGACCAGGATGGCAGCGGCCAGGCACGCGGCGGCGTCGAGGTGGTAGGCAAAGTCCGAGTGGCCGCGCTCCATGCAGGTCTGGTGGTCGCGCCACAGGTGCATCAGCGCGTAGCGGGTCTGGACCGAGACCGGCTCGACAGCGCGGTACGGGGCGGGGTTGACGGTGGTGATCTCCATGCCCATACCCTACACCTGCCTAGGGCAGATGTCAAGGGTCAAGGTGCCGCCGGTCCGCCGCCAGGGGTGGGGCTCGCCGGCGACACCCAGGTTGGGAGGGCTCAGGAGCCGGCGGCGGTGGTGGTCAGCGAAGCCGGAGCCGGGGCGGCGGTGCCGGTCAGCGAGACGGCCAGGGTCCCAGCGCGGCCGGAGGTGGCCTGGAGCAGCTCCGCCCACCTGTCCGCCCGGGCGGCGTGGAGGGTCTGCAACCCCTCCGGGCTGATCGACTCGTAGGTCCGGCCGGCGGCCGGGGAGATCCCGGTCAGGCTGCCGTCGGAGTCCACCAGCCAGAGCCCCTGGCCGTCGCTGAGCAGGATCGGATCGTACATGGGGTGCTCCTCGAGTGGGTCCGGGTCGAACCCGGGGATGCGGTCGGCGAGCCAGGACACGTCGTAGACGCCCTGGTAGCTGTACTGGGTGGCCACCGAGCCGGGGAAGAGACCGGTGGCGCCGGGGTCGGCGACCCACCACAGTGGCTCGGCGACACCCTGCACCCGGAAGGCCACCTGCACGTTGGGGAGCATCGAGCGCGAGCAGTACACCCAGGGGTCGGCGACCCCGCGGGCCCGCTGCCGCGCCACCCAGCCCGGGCACTGCACCGGGGTCAGGTCACCCGACTCGCAGTCGGCGCAGGCGGCGTCCTCCGAGGCGGTGCGGGCGATGCTGAGCAGTCCCCTGCCCGGCCAGCGCAGCTGGGCGGCCGTCGCGGATATCCGGTCCACGTAGAAGGCCACGTACTCCGCGTCGGCAGGGATGCCGGCGGGGTCGAGGGCGTCGTACATCTGCCTCATGGCGCCGGCCTCTCCCCCGGCGGCGGGCGGTCGGGCAGCGGGTGATGGGCGGCGATCCGCTCGGCGATCATCTTCCGCCGCCGCTCCTCCTCGGCGCGCAGGTGGGCCAGATGGTTCTTCAAGTGGTCGCGCAGGTTCTGGACGTGGTTGGCCACATCAATACCTCCGGGCGACGAGGTGGACCAGGAGCGCGGCGAGCGCGAAGAGCACCACCCAGGGCACCCAGCCGGCCAGGCTCTCGAGCGACCAGGTGGTCTCGCTGAGGGTCCGCCAGGGAACCCGGTGGGTGAGGGCGAGCAGCTCCAGGACACCGAAGGCTGCCAGCCAGCCGGCCCACACCCCCAGCGACCAGGCGTCAACCATCTATGCCGGGACGTCCTTGACGTCATCGGCGTTCACATTCACCGGATCCCGGTTGCCTACGTTCTGGCTGCTACACATGGACCCGCCGACACTCAGACCGGGGAATTGGCGCAGATGGCGCACCAGGTTCTCGAATCCGGCACGCACACGGTCGTTGTGCTCCCCATCACTGTGTCCACTGACATTGATCGAATAACTCATGGCTTGCCTCCTTTCTAGACATCTCAGACCGCCCTCCCGGTGACCGTGGCCCCCTCCGCCGGCGGGGTGCCCTGCGGAGACTTGAGCTTGACCGAGATCAGCACCCAGGCATCGTAGGGGGTGTAGCCCAGGGCCTCGAGGTAGGTCATGGCGGTGGCCTGGTCGAGGATCCCGTAGTCGAGGGCATCCACCACCTGGGCCTCGGTGAGCACCCGCGGCGAGGCACCCTGCTCCTGCCTCCACAGTGTGACCAGGGACTGCGCGGTGGTCGCCGGCAGCCCCCACCCGGTGAGCAGATCCTGCACCCCCTGGGCCGACACCTTGCGTGCTAGGAACAGCGACCGGGCCCGCGTCACCGCGCTGTCGATGTTCTTCAGCTCGGTCTGCTCGTCCTGCATGAGCAACAGCTCGTGCACCTCCGTGGCGTCGTACCCCAGGGCCTCGAGCATCGGGCTCACCTCGGCGGCGGTGAGGATCTTGTCGGCGTACAGCTTGAGCAGCAGGCTCTCCGTCAGGTTCTTGTGGGCGGCGATCTTGATGCCCTGGCCGCTCGCCACCAGTCCGGGGATCAGGTCCTGGGGCAGGCCCAGCATGGCGTAGTACTTCGCAGCAACCTCCGGGCTGATCCCGCCGGCCAGGGCGATCTGGCGGATCTCGAACACACCGGGGATGTTGACCAGCAGGGCCTCCATCGGCGGCTCCCACTTGTCCTTGAGGTCGCCCTCCATGATCGCCTGTTGGAAGGTCAGCGCCTGGGGACCGGTGCCGTGCACCGGGATGGCGCCGCGGTGCACCAGGCTGGCCGCCTCCATCGGCGCCGGCGGCCGTCCCGCCGTGTCATAGAGGATCTGCTGCTGGTCCTGCTCGATCCCGTTCCAGGTCAGGATCTGCTGAGCGGTGGCCGCATCCACCTGGTTGCGGATCCAGGCGTTGACCGCGTCGGCCGCCGAGATGGGCACGTACTGTGCCTGGCGCAGGACCTCCGTCCACTCGTTGCGGATCCGCGAGGTCTGCACCGCCTGCACCACCCCGGGCTTGCCGATCTCCCCGCCGTCCCAGGGGATGAAGCCCCGCCGCCACCACTCCAGCACCTGGATGATGCCGGGCGGCTCGCCGACGTTCTTCACCATTCTGTCAAAAACGTCGGCGGGGATGCCGTATTTCGCGGCGACGGCCTGGCCCTCCTCAGGGGTCAGGATCGTCTTCAGCACCTGCTCGGCCGCCTCGGCCACGGAGATCTGGATGATCTGGTTGGCCTGGAGCACGTCGTAGCCGGCCTGGGTGAGGTAGGGGGTGAGCAACACACCCAGCACCTGGCCCATGACGTTCCACACAAAGATCTGCTCGACACTGGAGCCCAGCCCCTCCAGCAGCGATCCGATCCCCCCCAGCGCCGAGGCCATGGCTCAGACCGTGACCTGGACCAGCCCGGTGAGCAGGTCCCCCGCCGCCGTCGCGATGGGGTCGCCCATGGTCACCGTGAGCCCGGCGGTGCCCACCGGGTCGGTGATCGCCTCGTGGATGAACGCCCAGATCGCCCCCAGCTCCAGCCACTGCCCCAGCTGGCCGGCCGTCTTGGCCTCGTTGCCGAGGCCCTTGCAGAGGTCGGGGCAGACCTGGGAGGCCACCTGGGTCACCTGCTGGACCAGCTGCTGCAGCTGGGGCTGAACCTGGGTCTGCAGCTCGGTGGCGGTGGCCGCCGAGGTGGCGACGGCGGATTGGCCCAGGTTCAGAGCCGACGCTGCCACCTGGCCGGCCTGCTGGGCCTGCAGGGCCGCCTGCCGGGCCGCCTGCCCCGCCGCCTCCGCCGCCGTCGCCGCCCCACCGGCGGTAGTCTCGGCGATCCCTGCCGTCGCCGCTGCTCCCGCCGCCACCGCCGCCGCCGCCCCCGCGGTGGCCTCCGCGGCCCCCACGCCGGCACCCGCCGCCGTGGCCTCCGCCGCGACCGTCCCCAGCTCGCCCTGCACCTGGAACCAGATCTTGGCCTCGGCCGCCTCGGCCCGCTGGGTCTCGCCGCCGATCCGGGCCCAGTTGGTGTTGTAGAGGTTCTCGGCCACCGACAGGACCCAGCCCACGCTGTCCCGCACCGAGGGCAGCTCGGAGTTGTCGATCCAGTCCACCCAGGATGCGTTCTCACGCACCCCGTCCGCCACCCGCCGCTGGGCCACCATGGTGGCGGCCAGGAGCTGGAAGAGAAGCTCGTTCAGAGTGTCCTGCCCGGGGGCTCCGAACCCCAGTCCAAAGAACGCCTTACCGGTGAGCCAGCCACTCGCCTGGCCCGCCCAGATCTGGTTGGCCAGCAGCTCCAGATCGTTGTCGCTGGAGATGCTGGCCCCGAGATTGATCCCGGTGTCATTGGCCGCCACATACCACTGGTGCAGGGTGTTCTTGAGCACGTCCCAGGGCGTGACAACATACATCGCCGGGGCGTTGTACTCGGTGTCGAAGCTGACGGGCGCGTCGGCCACTCAGCTCACCTCCCCGAGGATCGAGTCCATCTCCTGGGCCCGCTCCCGGAC
>JAKAWF010000310.1 GCA_021817025.1 bacterium | reverse complement strand
GCGTGGCCTCCAGGATCGACCCGCGGCGCGAGCCGATTGGTTGGTTCAACACCTGGAAGGCTACGCCGTCTTCATGCCCGCCAGCCGGACCCTCGACGGCATTTTCCACAAGAGTTCAAATTACCTCGTGCTCGCCATCTCCATGACGCTCCAGGTGAGCGGCTGCGGCCGCACGGTCGGAGAGGATGGACTTCACGCGGGCGTGGCCGCCATGGGCCGCGTCGAGAGCCCCGAGCGCCGCCGCCGTGGGTGTCCGCCGTGCGGGGGGTGGCTGACCCCAGGGCAGCTCCGCCACCACCCGCAGCCAGTTGCGTTGCCGGGTGGCGACGTAGTCGTCCTCGGCCTTGCTCGCCACTTCGACCACCGACTCCACCTCGGCCTTGACGGCGTCCGAAGCATCGGCCACGGCCGCCCTGGCCCGCGCCGCCATGGTGGCCGTGCCGTCGGGCTCGGCAGCTGCCGCATCTGCTTCGCCCGCCGCGTGGGCGGCCTCCGCCCTTGCGCGGGCGTACTCCTCTTGCTCCTCGGCCTTCGCCTCTGCCTGCTCCCGGAGCGCTGCGGCCCGCAGATGGACCGGGCACTCGTCTCGGGACAGCGTCGGATGCAGCAGACCGCAGCTGGGGCATGGGAGGGAATCGAGGTCTCCACCAGAGCGGGACATGCGGCACCTCCTTTCGGCCACCAGGGTTCGCGCCCACAGCGCACATCTGTCCCCTGGATGGCCGTGGCGACGCCGACCCCCCGGACCACCGGCCCGCCGGGCCACCGGTCGGCGCCTGCTTGGAGCCTGCCGCGAGGCCGCGGCCTGGAAAACTCCGCTGGGCGAGTCCGGCAAGGTGGCTGCGAAGGTCTCCGGCGGCAGGCGGAGGCACATGTCGGGGAGCCGATGGCATGACGTGCCATCCAGCGCCATCGGCAGAGGAGCCCCGGTGCGGAGTGCCGGCGCAGTGCGGAGTCCGCACCGGGTGGGCGGTCCCCGAGCTCAGTTGCGACTACACCGTGCGAAGCGGCCGGAAATCGGCTCGGGCCGGGCCGCTGGTTATTACCGTTATCGGCGGCTCACAGGATCAAACTGACGATTGCGTCACGGACGCCATCGCGAAGGTCCGCAGGCTTTGATACTTATTTGCCACTGTTTTGGCTGTACGGTGTCGTCATGGCTCTCAACCGACGGCCCGCCAACGATACCGCCGCGACGCGCAGGCGCTCAGGCGCTGTCGGCCTCGCGAGTCCCGACCGTGGTCGTATTCGGCTCGCCTTGAGCATTGACGAGGCCGCGTATGCGATTGGTTGCTCCAGGGCATGGCTATATCGCTGGGGGCTCCAGACGGGTGAGCTGGCCTCGATCCGCCTGGGCCGCCGAGTGGTGATTCCGATCGCCGCCCTCGGAACCTTTATGACGGCTCGACTTGTTGACCGCGGAGACACCATGCTCGGTTGTCTTGATCTTGCGCTCGTCGCCAGCTCGGCGCCTGAGGACGAGGCGATCTGCCGAGAGTGCGGGTCCTCTATTGTACGTGAAACGTGGCACACGGCCTCAATGGTTGGCGCTGATGGCGACGACCAAGATGCCGCCATCCGGGCACCGGCGGCGCTAAGAGGACGGACGACACGCCGGGTCGCGGGGCGCGGGGTCCAATGAACCCACACATTCAAGCGGCACCGCCAATGACACCAGTGCCGCGTCAGCAAGCCGATACTCAAATGGACCAACTCGCACTGTTCCAGGGTGACGATCTCGGGCAAGCGGGTGATATCCGGGCACCAGAAAGTGCCAATCACTTAGGCCAAGACCACAGCGGCCTCGGCACGCGCCAACCAGTTCGCCCTGCCACGGGCAATTCAGCATTCGAGCTCTCGTCCACGACTCCAGAGTTCGTGAGCACCGTCCCGCCAATCAGCGACGAGTACCGCAGCGTTCAGGTAGCGCTCATCAAAACCGAGCCCGAAACGGGGGTGCGGGAGGCGCGCCCGAACTTACTCCAGTCGATCCGGACGGTCGGACTGATGCACCCCCTAGCGGTCGAGTTTAAGGCTGGTACCTACCAGCTGATCGCGGGACGCGCTCGTCTCGCGGTCGTACGAGCCCTCGCGTGGGACCAGGTCCCCTGCCACGTGTATCCGCCACTGAGCCAGGAGCGCAGGGCGTTGCTGCCGTTGGCGGAGAACGTGGTCCGCCAGCCGCTGACCGGGGTTGATCGGGTTACGCACTACCGGGCTCTCGAAGCCGCGGTCGGCTCAAAAGAGCGCGCCGCGGCCGCTCTCGGGGTGCATCGGGTGTCCTTTTTCCGCTCGGTCCGCGAGGTCAACCGCGACGAGGTGGACCTGCGAGGGGCCTCGCTGCCGCGCATCGCACTGGTGGTGCTCGGCAAGCTGCAGAGGGTGGCAGCCGGTCTCGATGCAACCCAGCGGCACATGCTTGCCAGCGAGCTGCGGCGCGTCCTTCGCGTGCTTGGCGGCAACGATGGACAGCCGGAGTCGGGGGCGTGAGAGTGCCCGACTCAAGTCCTCTGCCAAGTTCCGGTCCCGGCCATGCGCCCACACGTCGACCGCGGAAGCACCAGAAGGCAGAGGATAGTAGCACCCCGCTACCACCTGAGCCGTCCAGCCGCGACCGCATCCAGGCCAGGCGTATGAACGCCCCCTTGTCCGCGGTTGGATTCGACTTGTGGGGATTCGAGCACTATATCCAGGCGTGCCTGATTCAACGTTGGCGGAGATCCCTGCGCCACGCCGGCAATGAGAAGCTGGCCCGACGTCTCAACCGCTGTATGCAAACCCAGACTAATGAAGAACAAATCCGCCGCCTGCGCCGCTCCCTACCGGATCCGCCAACAGGAAGATCTGCGCCGCGCAAACCGAAGAAGCAGTACCGACCACGCTTCCCCGTGGTCGTGTCTGAGGACTGTCTGTGGCCACTGGCGGAGCCGGACAAGTGACGCCGAATCACGGTGATCTGGACCACCGCTGCCGCTCGTGGGACTCTAGCGTGGTGGGTAGGCAGATCGCAGACGCCGCCGAGGATTACTGGAAGTGCCGCGGGCGCGCCCTCCGCATGCCTGACCCAGAGGCCGGCGAGAGCTGGCTGACCGTCTACCGAGCCCTACTCGCACGTCACCTGTCAATGGCGGACCGGTTGGATAACGTTCAGATCGGGGTTAGACTGGCCACGACATGCGCAGAGGCCGAGCGCTTGCTCGCGCTCACCTCGTCCCCACTGCCCAATGCCTTGCAGTGCGTGTCGAAGGGCGGCGTCCACGGGCGGGCCCTGGCGATTTTGGGTACCGTACTTCCCATTCCGCTGGCGACCCCTGAGGGGGAAAGCCTTCTCGCAACGGTCGGTGGAAGTACACCTGACCGCCTGTACCCCGATGTAGAGTTGGTAGCCGACACTATCGGCTCGCATGCTGGACACTACCGCGGCCTTAGTCGCCCGATCGACATGAAGGGAGTCCTCTACCGGTACACCAGGCGCGACGTCAGGAAGCCCCTGACTCTGGACGACACGGCTAGCCGCCCGCTCCGCACCCTCAACAGCTCGGGTTTGGTCGGCGGCATTGACGGGACCCGGCTGCCAGTGCAGCGCCTCCACTACGACCGTCATCGGAGGCAGTGGCGACCCTACATCACATGGGAGTACGTGGTGGTCGGGGTCGCAGGCAGACCTTCGGTGGTGGTAAGCATTCGCGTGGGGCGCGAGAGCGATGCAGTAGTGCAGGAAGTCGTCCACGACATGGCTGCTACCGGAGTCGAGGCCCCTTTCATCCTTTGCCATGACGGGCTGGCGACCTACAAGGGTGATCCCTTTCTGCTCGCCTGCCTCACCTATGGATTCGAGCCCCACGAAGTGAACTTCGTTTGGGAGGACCCGGCTGAGGCAGGGATCAATCAATTGAAATCGAGGTGGCCCGAGCCTTGCCCGAAGAACCACTTCGGGGTTGCCGCGAGCGACGCTGTACAGGAGATCCTGGATCCAGTTCGGGGGTCACTATTCGTCCCCGGTAGGGGGCGTGCCGGTTTCTCCGAAGCAACGCTGTTCCTGGCAAACTGCCGGAACCTACAGCCAGCCCGAGTCGAGGGAGGGGCGGCGTATCACGAGGGAGTTCGAATCCCCGTCGTGGGCGTCCCTGATGGGACCCCGGTGCTCACTGGCCTGCGCTTCGACCAGATTGATCTTGTCGGCCTTGACCAGACCGTCGAGGCTCACGCACTGGCCATCTCACTCGATGGACCGTCTGGGACCCCTGAGGACTGGGACCTCTACATGGGCATCACCGGCGTTCGCAGCCTCGGGGTGACCACGCTCCTCCGCCGGCACGGAAGGCTCATGCCTCTGAACGAACCCACCTGCTTTCCGCAGGTCGGCTACCTGAAATCGTGACACGTCAGGGCTGACTTTGGTGGTAGACGGCGGGGGACATGC
>JAKAWF010000309.1 GCA_021817025.1 bacterium | reverse complement strand
TCCGATCTGGGCGATCGATGCCGCCAACATCCTCAAGCCGGCCCTGGCCCGAGGCGAGATCCAGTGCATCGGCGCCACCACGCTCAACGAATACCGCAAGTACATCGAGAAGGATGCCGCCCTGGAGCGCCGCTTCCAGCCGGTCTATGTCGACGAGCCCAAGCTGGAGGAGACAGTCGAGATCCTCTCGGGCGTGCGGAGCCTGTACGAGCAGCACCACCGAGTCACCATCACCGACGACGCGCTGCAGGCGGCCGCCGAGCTCTCGGGGCGGTACGTCAGTGACCGCTCGTGGCCCGACAAGGCGATCGACCTCATCGATGAGGCGAGTGCGCGGGTGCGCATGAAGCTGACCACCACCCCGCCCGAGCTGCGGGCCAAGCAGCGCCACATCCGGTCTCTGCAGACCCGCAAGGAGGCGGCGGTGGAAGAGCACGACCTCGATGCCTCTGGCAAGATCGACATCGAGTTGAGGCAGCTCAAGGACGAGTACTCCAGTGAGGAGGCGGCCTGGCGCGACGAGCTGGGCCGGACGGTGGCCACGGTCACCGAGCACAACATCGCGGACATCGTTTCCGCTTGGACCGGCGTGCCCGTGAGCCGGCTGGTCGAGGCGGAGACCGAGCGTCTGCTGGCGATGGAGGCTGAGATCCACCAACGCCTGATCGGTCAGGACGAGGCGGTCAAGGTGGTGTGCCAGGCCGTCCGTCGGGCCCGAGCAGGGCTCAAGGACCCCAAGCGTCCGATCGGGTCGTTCATATTCCTGGGGCCGACCGGGGTGGGCAAGACCGAGCTGGCCCGCAGCCTGGCCGCCTTCCTCTTCGACAGCGAGGAATCCCTGATCCGGCTCGACATGTCGGAATTTGCCGAGCGCCACAGCACGGCCCGGCTGGTGGGCTCACCGCCCGGGTACGTCGGCTACGACGAGGGTGGTCAGCTGACCGAGGCCGTGCGTCGGCGTCCTTACAGCGTGGTTCTCTTCGATGAGATCGAGAAAGCCCACCCGGACTTCTTCAACATGCTCCTGCAGATCCTCGAGGACGGCCGCCTGACGGACGCCAAGGGCAAGATCGTCAACTTCTCGAACACGATCGTGATCATGACCAGCAACCTCGGGATCCAGGGGGTGGGCTCCAACATCTCAATGGGTTTCCAGACCGGGATCACCGGAGAGGCTGGAGAGGACCACGAACACGTCAAGATGCGGGAGCGCATCACCGATGAACTGAAGCGAGCCTTCCGGCCGGAGTTCCTGAACCGCCTCGACGCGGTCGTGGTCTTCCATCGGCTGCGCCAGCAGGAGACCCGGCAGATAGTCGAGCTGATGCTGGTGCGGGTGCGCGAGCACCTGAAGCGCCAGGGACTCAGCCTGTTGGTCACCGACGAGGCCAAGGACAAACTGGTCGAGCTGGGGTTTGACAAGGTCTACGGGGCCCGTCCACTGCGCCGGGTAATTCAGAGCGAGATCGAGGATCCGCTCAGCGACGAATTGCTGCGGACCCAGTTTTCGATGGGGGATCTGGTCACCATCGACCTGGAGGAGGGCAAGATCCGGACCCATGTGGTGCCTGGTCCGCCGCCACCGGAGGAGCCTTCAGCACCGGCGACGTCTGCGGCGGAGACTGCCGGAGCCGGAGCCGCTGGGTCCGGGGGCGGCGATGGCGGTAGTCCGGCCTGATCCCCCGGAGGAGATCGCCTCCGGCTCGCCGGTGAGGCGGCAGCTCGCGCCGTCGCCATCGGACCCCCATGCGCGCCCCGATCGGATCGCCAGCCTGGTGGGGATGTGCGTGGGGTCGGTGGCCGGGATTCTCTATGGGGCGATCCTGGTCCAGAACGTGCGCGGACCGCTGCAGACGTGGCAGGGGGCGGTGGTCACCCTGGCGATGAGCTTGGGGCTGGGCTGCGTGGTCGGGTACATCCTAGGTCCCAATCTCAGCGTCAGGCCCTACTTCTGGGCCGAGGAGCAGCTGGCGACCCTGCCGTTCACCGAGCTGATCGGCCTCTTGGTGGGGATCCTGGTGGCCCTGGCGATCGCCGCCCTGGTGGCCCTGATCGCGAGCGGTCTGCCCTACGGCCTGGGCTGGGTGGTGGCGGTGGTGGTGGCCGCGGTGCTGGTCCCGCTGGGCCTCAGCGTGGGGCGGCGACGGCGCCGTGACATCTCCCTCATGGGGCTTCCCATGGGAGCCAGCGGCCCTCCGCTCGCCAAGGTGGTGGTGGACACCAGTGCCGTCATCGACGGCCGCCTGTTGGATCTGGCGAGGGCTGGCTTTTGCCTCTATCAGCTCGTGATTCCTCAATTCGTTCTGGACGAGCTGCAAGCCGTGGCGGACTCCGGCGACCCGATCCGGCGCTCCCGGGGTCGTCGCGGCATCGCCATGCTGGAGGAGCTGCGGTCGCTGAGCGGCCTGGATCTGAGTTTCCCCCAGGTCGACTATCCATCGATGCCGGAGGTGGACGCTCGGCTGGTGCGCCTCGCTCGGGAGGAGGGGGCGGGTATCTTCACTGTCGACTTCAATCTCGACCGTCTGGCTCAGATCGCGGGGCTCAGGGTTCTGAACCTGAACCAGCTGGCGACTGCGCTGCGACCGGCGCTGGTGGCCGGGGAGCATCTCCAGGTGGACGTGGTCAAGGAGGGACGCGAGCCGGATCAGGGGGTGGGCTACTTGGAGGATGGCACAATGCTGGTGGTCGAGGGCGGCCAGGTCCACTTGGGGGAGAGGGTCGATGTCACCGTGCGCAGCGTGATTCAGACCGCCTCCGGCCGGATGGTGTTCACCCAATTCGAAAGCCGGTGTGAGGCTACGCCGCCCGTCCGCAGGGGTGGGCGCAGGCCGAGGTCGGCCGGCAGCGGCAGCCATTGACGCGAAGTGGCATCCGGCCCTCGGTCAGCGCGGTCGTCCCGGCCGCCGGCAGCGGAACTCGGTTTGGAGGGGCCAAGCTCTGGGCTGACTTGGGCGGTCAGCCCGTCCTGGCATGGGTTCTGCGGGCGCTTGGGGACCCTGCCAGCGGCATCTCCGAACTGGTGGTGGTGGCAGACCCCCAGGACCACCACCATGTGGTTGAATTGAGTTCCGATGTGGCGCCCCGCCTGGGCTGCCGCTGTGTGGCGGGTGGATCGCGGCGCCAGGAGTCGGTCATGAACGGCCTGCGAGCGTGCTCCGGCGACATGGTCCTCATCCACGACGGGGCGCGACCAGGGGTCAGCGCTGAGCTTCTGGCCAGGGTGCTGGTCGCGGCCGGGCGGGTGGGAGCGGCCACGGCCTACATCCCGGTCACCGACTCCATCGCTCGGATCGCCGGCGGTCGAGTGGATGAGACCCTGGCCAGGGAGCAGATGGGAGCGATCCAGACGCCGCAGGCGTTCTCGCGCCAGCTGCTGATGACGGCCCATGAGAGGGCGTTGGCGGAGGGCTTCGAGGCCGACGACGACGCCGCCTTGGTGATGGCGATGGGCGAACCGGTCGCCGCCGTGCTCGGAGACTATCGAAACCTGAAGCTGACCCGAGCCGACGACATGATCGCCTTGCGCAGCTGGCTGGTGACGCCGGAGCGGTACCAGAGGTGAGCGCCAGGCGTATCCCCGGCCTGGGGCTGGGCGTGGACGTCCACCGCTTCGGGGGCGCGGGCCCGATCTGGATCGGCGGGGTGGAGATCGCCTGGGAGCAGGGTCTGGTGGGCCACTCCGACGCCGACGTCCTCTGCCACGCGATTGCCGACGCGATCCTGGGGGCGGCCGGCCTGGGCGACCTGGGGGAGCACTTCCCCTCCGACGACGCGCGTTGGAGAGGGGTGGCTTCGACGGTCATCCTGACTCAGGTGGCGGCCATGCTGGCTCCGAGTGGGCTGCTGCTGCAGGGTGTCGACGGGACCGTCATCGCCGAGGCGCCCCGGCTGGCCCCGCACCGCCGGGGGATGGTGGAGGTCCTCTCTCGGGCGCTGGGCCTGCCGGATGGAGCCGTCTCGGTGAAGCTCAAGTCCAGCGATGGGTTGGGCCTCACGGGCCGGGGCGAGGGGATGGCCGCCCTGGCGGTGGCGAGTGTGACCGTGGCGAGTCCCAGGACGGCCCAATAACATTGGGGGCTGTGGGCTTTCACCTGTACAACACGATCAGCGGCGAGGTCGAACTCTTTGAGCCGCTGCATCCCGGCCGGGTGGGGATGTACACCTGCGGGCCCACGGTCCACGACCGCGCCCACATCGGGAACCTGCGGACCTATCTAGTCGAGGATCTGCTGCGGCGTCAACTCGAGGCCCATGGCTGGCGGGTTACTCAGGTGATGAACATCACCGATGTTGACGACAAGATCATCGCCAAGGCCGTCGCCGCCAAGCTCAGCCTGGAGGAGTTCACCAAGCCGTACTTGGAGGCTTTTCTGCAGGACCTGGATCGACTCGGCATCGAGCCGGCCGGGTTCCATCCCCGCGCCACCGAGTACATACACAA
>JAKAWF010000308.1 GCA_021817025.1 bacterium | reverse complement strand
CGGTCACTGGGTGAATCCCCTGTAGCCTCGCCCACTCCTTCAAGTTCATCTCTGCTCACTATACCGCATCGTACGAGCAACTGTTCGCAACCCCCGGCCTCTTGGCCCCACACGGGTTGCTGGGTGGCCCGCTCCGGCACCTCCGGATCTGCCTCGGCCTCGGAGCTCCTAGTTCCAATTGCATCGCTTTCGACGGCAGGGATAACCATCTTGGGCTTACCTCCTTGCCGCCCTCTCCCGCTTAATCATTCACGCTCCATACCCGTCTCACCCTACGTTGACACAGAGGGGGAGCGCCACGGGCATCCGGTGCTGCTGGCGGAGACTTTCGTGGACCAGCGGTCGCGTACCCCCCACTTGAAGGCGGCCGTGGACCAACTCAACCGCCCCACCCACTGACCCTCCTCCTCGCCCACGTAGCGGAGGGTCTCTCCGACCAGGGACCGGTAGCCCAAGTAGTGATGCTCCCGCATCGGCGCTTCCCAGCGCTCCTCCTCCCCAGCCCGCAGAGGGCGCACCTCCAGCCTCCTCCGGCTCCCAGCGCCGGCTCCCGATCCGCCCTGAGTCTCGGCCATCTCCAACCTCATGGCCGATCTCAGCCCAAGAGCCAGCCCCCTCAACTCGAGTTCACTTCACCCACTATGAAATCGCCCTGGGATGTCAGTGGAAGTCGCATCAAGTTGTCAGTGCGACCGTATCCAGATGTCAGTCGGATCCCCGGGCCCAGCCGGGGGGGCGGGGATATGTGCGGCTCGACACCGTCAGACCGCCTGCGCTTCGCTGGCGAGTCCGGCTGCGAGCGCTTCCAGTCGCAGACTCCGCCGATCCAGCTCCAGCAGCTGCCGCGCCACCGCCGCCCCACCCTCCGACTGTGCCTTGGCAGCTATCTCAGTCGCCCGTTGAACGCTCTGCTCGACACCCTCCAGACTCTGCCGCAGCTCGCCTCGCCAGGCGGTCTCCCTGGCGCTCAGCCGCTCCAGCACGTCATGGCGGACCCGCCCACAATGCCGGTCCACCAGTTCCTCACCGCGTCGCAGGGCATCGCGCCTCGCCATGTCCACCCCAAGGCGACCTGGCACCAAGCGCTTGAGCGCGGACGAGACGAGTTCCAGGGCGAGAGCCTGGTCGTCGACCAGGATGATGCGCTGGCTGGCGGGAGCGAGCTCGGCGGTCAGGGTGAGCTCGGCAAGATCCACATTGAGGACTTCGGACACCAGCCGCAGCGCGGCGGAGATGAGTTGGTTGGTGCGCTGGCTGTGCCGCAGCGCCACCTCGGCCAGGCCCGCATCCAGCTCGCCCTCCAACTCGGTCAGCCACGCTCCCACCAGCTCGCGCACGGTCTGGGCGAGGGCCCGCTCCAGGCGGTGGGCGCGGTCGGGTGCCGAGCTGGCCAGCTCCGCCTCGACGAGGTCGGCCACCCGCTCACTGCCGACCTGCCGAAAGCGTCCAAGCGAGGGGTCGACGACCAAGGCCACGAGCCGCTTCAGATCCCCGGCCAGGACCTCCTCCACCTCCAGACGGCGGCGACTGATTTCGGTGAGTCGCTCGTCCAGCAGGGCAACCCGATGGGCGGCGTCCGCGCTGGAGAGGGAGAGGGCGGCCCGTTCCAGATTGATCTCGTTGCGCCCCGAGCCCACGCCCAATCGAGCGACCGCCTGCGCTCGCGCCAGGAGGAACTCGCCCCGCTCCTCGACCAGGAAGTGCTCCAGCGCCGCCACGAAGTCTGCGTAGCCTCGATCGTGGAACCGGGCCGAGAGAGGAAAGAGCCGCAGGTCGTGGCTGCCGCCCGCCTCGGCCAGGACCTCGCGCACGAATTGCGCCGACTGCTGGAGCTCCTCGGGGGTGAGCAGGTCGGCCTTGTTGAGCACGAAGAAGATCCGGCCGACCTGTTCTCGGGCAGCCTTCAGGAACTCCACTTCCGCGAGGCTGGCGGGGCTGTCGATGGAGAGCACGAAGACGGCGGCGTCGGCGTCGCGCAGATGGTCGTAGGCCACCTTCGTGTTGTGGGCGTGGACTGATCCGATGCCCGGGGTGTCCACCAGGATCACTCCCCGCTGGAGAATGGCGGCTGGGTGGCGGATGGAGAGCCAGGCAACCCCCTTGCGGTTGTGCGGATTGCCGGTCTCGGTGCCATAGGCAAAGAGCTCGTCCAGCCCGATCGAGAGTTGGCCCCCGGCCTCGAACCGGACCGCCGCCGTGGGCTCTTCGCCGTATTCCACTCGAAGTGGAGCCGAGGTCATGGGAACAACTCCGACCGGGAGCACCGGCGCCTCCAGGAGGGAGTTGATCAGGGTGCTCTTGCCGCGCTTGAACTCGCCCAACACGGCCAAGGTGAGCCGCCCCTGCGAGAGCCGCTCCGCCGCCCCCGCGATATCGGCGGCCACCGCTTGGTCGCCCCTCTCACCTATGAACTCTCCCAGGCGACGCAGCAGGTCGACCAGGCCCTCCCGCCGCCGCTGCCACCCGCCAAGGGCACTCTCCAAGCCAGAGGCCATCAGAGATGGCTCCAGAAGGGAGGGCTGAGAGTGAACTCCACGCCGGGGGCGCTGTGGAGAAGCGCGGGGGGTGACTGCATGGCTACCTCTGGGTGCGGTGTCTATCCCAGTAGAAGCCATCAGCCGGACCGATCCGGCGAAGGCGGGCTCCATCGTCACGGCGACTGTATCAGAGGTTGAGGGGAGTCCTGATTCTCAACCGGGGGACTGGCTTGGGACGGGTTGCCTCATCACCTTGGAGGCCGAAGCGGCCAGCACCGAGAGCGCCATCCACGAGGCGGCGTAGGCGAATCCAACGGTCGGCGACACCGCCACGTACAGAACTCCAACCACGGCCGACGAGGTCAGGTCGCCCACCGCCTGAGTCGCGCCCAGCACCCCGTAGCCGCTGCCGCGGAGGTGGTCCGGAAGCAGCCTCGCAAAGAGGGTGGACTCGGCGGTCTCCGCCAGCCCGATCCCGCTGCCGGCGAGGGCGAACGCCACCAGCAGCTCCGCCGGAGAGTGCAGGTCGAGGGAGAAGCCGAGGTAGGCCAGCAGGTAGAGACCGGCCCCGGTCGCGAACACCACCCGCGCGCTGGAGCGGTCCAGCCAGTGCCCCCCCAGGTATGCGACCACCGCCCCGAAAGCGTTGTGGCCGCTGTACAGAAGGATCGCCAGCAGAGTGGCCAGCGCGAGAGTGGTGGCTCCGTTGTGAAGCAGCTGGGTAGCCCGCAGGATGAGCAGCGTGCTGGCGACGTTGCCAAGTTCGAAGAGCACGATCGGAAGCAGCGCCCGGGCGACGCCCGCCTGACGCATGGCCCCCAACTCCAAGCGGAGCTTGCGAGGCACCGGGCTGCGGCGGTGGCGGCGGGCCTCGCGGGCGGCGATCGAGATCGTGACGGCCGCCAGCGCCCCGGGCACGAAGGCGAAGTAGATGGCGGGGCGGATTCCCACCCAGGCGACCAGCCCGGCGGCGAGCAGGGGGCCCACCACCGCCCCCAGGTTGTCGCCGGCCCGTTCCAGGCCGAAGGCTCTCCCGTAGGCGCGACTGGGTGCCAAGGAAGCCAGCAGGCTGTCCCTGGCCGGGGAGCGCATGCCCCTCGAGGTCCACGCGAAGGCGCGCAGCAGGCCGACCTGCCAGGTGGCGGCGCAGAGACCGATCGCCCCGGTCGCCACCGCCGTGCCCAGATATCCGCCGCTGGCCAGCCTCCCGCGCCGCCGGGCGTCGTTGGCCAGGGGCCCTGAGAGCAGCTTGGCCACTCCCGTCAGAGCGTCGCTGACTCCTTCGATGATCCCCAGGGCGGCCGCGCTGGCGTGCAGGGTCGAGACCAGGAAGCTGGGCAGGATCGCGGTCGCGATCTCGTGGCCGGAATCCGAGAAGAAGCTGGTCAGCCCGACGCTCAGGACCCCGCGCCCCAGCCACCCGGGAGGGGAGGTGGAGCTGGCCGCGACTGGCGCGCCGGTCGGTGGGGCTCCGCCCTGGGGTCTGCCCTCAGATGAGCTCATCGCGAGAGCGCGGGACCGCGCCGCCGTCCCCACCCCAGGGCTCGCCCCGGCCGCCGGCCGCATTGGTCGAAGCTCAGCTGACCTTCACCACCAGCTTGCCGGCGACCTCCCCAGCGTCCAGCCGCGAGAACGCCGCGCCCGCGTCCGCGAGTGGGACCACCGAGTCGATGAGGGGATGAATCCGCGCCCACTCCATCATCTGGAGCAGGGATCGGAACTCGGCCCTGGTTCCCATCATGGAGCCCAGCACCCGCAGCTGGCGCCAGAAGACCCGGCGCAGGTCGGCGGGGGGGTCGGCCCCGCTGGTGGCCCCCGCGATCACGATCGCGCCCCCACGACGCAGCACCCTCAGGCTGGTCGCCCAGGTCGCCTCCCCCACCGACTCGATCACCACATCCACCCCCTCCCCCGCCGTGAGGGAGAGCACCTCCGAGACCGCCTCCGGGCCGGTGGCGACAGCGTGGTG
>JAKAWF010000016.1 GCA_021817025.1 bacterium | reverse complement strand
GATCTGGGGATGCCGCCGCCTTTGGCCGCAGAGCCCGACAGGCGGCCAAAGCCGCCTTGCGCTGCGAGGGAGCCGTCGTGCTGCTGGGCGATGGGGAACTCCCACCCAAGACTCTTGGAGTCAGCCCGTGGGCAGCCAGGCAGGACCGATAGGCTTGGAGCTTGCCGCCCGGCCGGAGGGCTCGGCAGGCGGCCTTGGCCAACTTGCTCCGAGAAGGCGCTGCCGTGCTGCCGGGGGATGGAGAGGTCGTAGCCTGCGCTGGCGACGGTGTGCTCGTGGCGTTAGCCGGGGGAGAACCCGCACCCCGTGGTTCTTGGGTCAGGCCGTGAGCGGCCAAGCACGACCGGTAGGCTTGGCTGGCTGCTGCTCCGCCGCCCTTGGCAGAGGGGCTGCTCGAGGCGGCTGGAGCGGCGGCTCCACAGGCGGTTATCGCCACCGCGAGTAACAGGGCGGCACCCACGGCGGCCCCGGCTCGCAGTCCCCGCCCCGGCAACCGCCACGACTGAGCCCCTGGTCGGCGCGGGCCCCGTCGCTTCCCAATCTTCGGAGACCGGCATGGGCCAGGTCCATCCCTCCTGGGCGAGCCGATGGAGGATGGCTTCACGCGCTGCGCAACGCCTCGATCGGAGACAGCCTAGCCGCCCGTGCCGCGGGATATACGCCGAAGGACAGTCCGATCCCCACCGCAGCCACCACGGCTCCGATGATGGCGGGAATCGACACCGCGATTGGCGCATGCAACAGCGGTGGCAGCGCGAGCGCTCCGGCTAGGCCCACGCCGACCCCGAGCACCCCACCGGCAAGGCCCAGGAGCGTGGCCTCGATCAGGAACTGGCGCAGGATCAGACCGGGGGTGGCCCCCAGCGCTTTGCGCAGGCCGATCTCCTGGACCCGCTCGGACACGGAGACCAGCATGATGTTCATGACCCCAATGCCGCCCACCAGCAAGGCGATCGCGGCCACGCCCGCCAGCAGAACCGTCATCGTCTTGGAGACCGAACTGGCTGTGCTGAGCAGACTGGTCTGGGGCGTGATGGTGAAGTCGGCCGCACTCTGACTCGGCAGCTGGTGGAGTTCCAGCAGCAGGCTGTCAGCCTCCTGGTAGGCCGCGCTCATGGTGCTGGCACTGGTTGCGGAGACCAGGATCTGGGAGAGGCTGTGGGCGTAGGGACCGGCCTGACCGAAGAGGGTGTCTGCCACCGAGATGGGGATCAGCACCAGATTGTCCTCGTTGGCATTGGCCGAGGCTCCGGCTGGATTGAGTTCGCCGACCACGGTGAACGGCACTCCATCGAGCTCCATGGTGCGGCCGACGACCCGACCGCTGGGAAACAGGTTTTGAGCCACCTCGGTGCCGATCAGGGCCACATGGGCCTGACTCTGCACATCTGCCGCGGTTAGGGAGCGTCCCGCCACCACCTGGCGGTCGCGGACCACCAGGTAGGCGGAGGTGGTACCCACCACCGGGGCGGTCCAGTTGTTGGCCGCCGCGGTGAGGGACGCCGAGTGCTGGGTGACAGGAGCCACCTGGCTGATGTCGGGGCAGTCGGTGGCAGAGGTGAGGGCCGTGGCGTCGGCCAGGGTCAGGGTGCTGGCGGAGCCCAGTCCGCCGCTCACCCCTGCCGTCGAGGTGGAGCCGGGCGTGATGATCAGCAGGTTGGTCCCCAGCGCCGAAATTGCGCTGCCAACCTGAGCCTGGGCACCCTCCCCCAGACCCACGGTCAGGATCACGGCAGCGATCCCGATCAGCAGCCCGAGCACGGTGAGGGCGGAGCGGCTGCGCCTCTCGACGATGCTCTCCAGCGCGCCCCGGACCAGTTCCCTCCAGTTCATGACGGAACGGTCGTGTCGGAGACGATCTGCCCGTCTCTGATTCGGACCTGGCGCCGCGCCCGCCGGGCCACATCGGGGTCATGGGTGATGAGCACCACGGTCCGTCCCGCCTCGTGCGCGGTTTCGAAGATCGATAGGATCTCATCGGCTTGGTCGGAGGCGAGATTGCCGGTCGGCTCGTCGGCGAGCACTATGTCAGGGTTGGTGACGAGGGCGCGGGCAATGGCGACCCGCTGCTGCTGGCCCCCTGACAGCTGGGTGGGACGGTAGCCAAATCGGTTCGCCAGGCCCACGCTCTCCAGGGCCTGCTCAGCGCGCTCCCGGCGCTCCCGGCGAGGGCCGACGCCCCCGTATAGGAGAGGCAGTTCGACGTTGCGCCAGGCCGAGATCCGGGGCAGCAGGTGGAACTGCTGGAAGACGAACCCAACCTGCCGATTTCGCACGTCTGCCAGCTCGGCCTCGCTCAGCTGGCCCACGTCGCTGCCGCCCAACCGATACGAGCCGGAACTGGGCACGTCCAGGCAGCCGAGAATGTGCATGAGGGTGGACTTGCCTGAACCTGACTGCCCCATGACGGCCACGTACTCGCCGCGCTGGACCACCAGGCTGACGGAGCGAAGAGCGTGAACCTCAGCCTCGCCGAGGCCGTAGGTCTTGGAGACGTCCTCGAACTCCAGGAGAGGCGCCGCCGCGATCCGGCCGTCTGGGATCGGGACCGCTCCAAGGCCAGGCGACTGAAGCGAAGCTCGCTCCGGTTCGGGCGTGGTCACGGGATGCCGCCGCCGCCCTTGCCGCCCTTGCCGCCCTTGCCGCCGCCACCACCGCCCGCCTTGCGTCCGAACAGGCCTGTGCTACCGGACGGGAGGGGCTTGTTGACCTGGGCCAGGACCACCTTCTCTCCGCTGGTGAGGCCTGAGGAGATCTGGGCCAGGATGGCGTCGCTCGCCCCGACAGTGACCTTCCGGCGAACTTCTTTGCCGCCGCTGAGGACATACACGTAGGTCCCGCGCGAGCCTCCGCCGTGCACGCTGCTGGCCGGCACGGTGAGCACGTGGGAAGCTCGCCTGACCACGATGGCAAGCTGTGCGCTGGCCCCCGCGAACAGCGCGGCGGGGTCTCCGTTCAGAGTGACAACGACCGGGAAGGCCGCCACCCCCTGCACGATGGTGGCCAGCGGGGTGATCTGACTGACGGTGCCCGGCAGCGGGGTCGGTTGGCCGGCCGGGGTGATAGCGGCAGCCTGTCCGACATGGATGGCGGCGATCTGGGCGTCACTGACGCTGGCGGTGACCTCGAAGGTGGTGGGGCTCTGGACCACGATGTCCGCGCCTGTGGACGCGGCGCGCCCGCTACTGGCGCCGTCCGGCTGGCCGGCCGCGATGTTGACCTGGGCCACAACACCAGCTGCCGGCGCGGTGAGCTGCGCTGACGCCAAGCTCAGACGGGCGCTGCTGACGTTCGCTTCGGCGGCGGTGATCCCAGCCCCATCGATCGCGAGCTGCGCACTCGGCGGGGGGGCTGCCAGCGCCGAGACCGCGGCCTCGGCATTGGATAGCGCCACCTGGGCTCCTGCAATCTGCTCGAAGTCGCCAACCACCTTCTCAGCAGCCGCCACGGCGGTCTGGCCGGCTGCGACGGCCGCCTGAACCTGGCTGGTGCCGCTACTGTCCAGCGCTTCTTGGTCGCTGGCGAGCACGCCCTGGTCGGAAGTGAGCAGACTCTCGGTCTGAGCCTGAGTGTCGGTCATCGCGTACGGCCCCACGCTCTGGCCAGCCGCTGGCCCGCTGGTGACCTCCTGCTGGGTGGCGGCGAGCAGTTCCTGGTCCACCACCAGGGTCTCCTGATCGGTGGACAGGGTCGTCTCGGCATTGTTCAGGGAGGTCTGGGCCTGGGCCACCTGGGCCTGAGCCGCCTGAATCTGAGCCGTCGTCGCCGTCTGGAGGGCGATCTGAGCGCTCAGCAATGCGGTCTGGGCGCTCAAGAGCTGTTCGAAGTCGCCCACCACCTTGCCGCCTGCGGTCGCCGCCGTCTGGGCTGCGGACGCCGCCTGCTGCAACTGGGCGCTGACCCCTGTGGCCTGGATCGCCTGCTCGCTCCCGAGCACCGATTGATCGGAGGCGAGCAGACTCTGGGTCTGGGAGAGGGTGTCGCTGGTTGCGTAGCTGGCCACGCTCATACCCGCTCCGGCGCCGTTCGTCACCTGTCCGAGGTCGACCGCGAACAACGGCTGGTCCGCGCTGAGAGTCCCTTCATCGGTTGTGAGGGTGGATTCGGCGGTCTGGAGGTTGTTTTTCGCGGACGCCACCTGCGCTTGAGCGGACTGGTCCTGGCTGGGAGCGGGGCCCTGTTCGTCGAGAGCCAGCTTGGCCTGCGCGGCTGTGAGGCTGGCCTCGGCCTGGGTCAACTGGACCTGGAGGCTGCTGGTGTTGATCGTGGCCAGGACCTGGCCCTGCGTCACGCTCTGTCCCGGGGCTACGTCGACGGCCGAGACCTCACCGGGGGTCTGGAAGCTGAGGTTCCATGCCATCACCGGCTGGAGGGTGCCGGCGACGTCGACGGTCTGGACGATCGAGCCGTAGCGGGCGGAGGCAGTCACGAATGGGGAGGCGGCGGGCCGGTTGTGCAAGTACGCCACACCTCCGGCTGCCACGGCCACGGCCGCGGTGGAGGCGACCAGCAGCCGCTTGTGATGCCAAATCCTTTGGAGACGACCCCGAGAGCGGGGCCCTGCGGGGCCGGAGGCTGCCACTACTGCGCTCCCTCCCCGGTGGTGGCGGCTCCAGCGCTGGCTTGTCCACGGGGACGCTTGTGTACTTCCATCTCGAACAGCATCTGACCGCCTCGGGCCGGGTGCATTAGCCAGAGCTGAGAACGCGCGGCTCCTGGCTGCCTCCCTGGCCAACGGGTCAGCGTCTCTGAGTAGTGGAGCGATCCTGAGCCCCGGCCTGCCTTGGCGCCGGGGTTCCCAGTCCCATACGGGAGGGGGCGAGGCGCAGGCGTTCCCGAGGGAGCCCCGGAGCCAAGAGGCCCACCTCGGCGGCGGCTGTTGGGGCCGGGCCCCAACAGCCAGGACTCGACGGCCACGTACAGGCAGTGAAGCATCGTGTGCTCGGTCCGTCCGGCCGGCGATTACCACCGGCTCCAGAGGTGCGCGAAGCGTGACTGTGTCGCGCCAGCTCCTGAGCTGGGGCCGCATCACCGGTTGCGCCTGGGGCACATGCCGTTGCGCGCGGCCGGGCACGGCGCGACCACCCCGATGCTCGGCGTCGGGGTCGGTCCCGGGGTGGCGTCGGGGCGGCTGGGGGACGCCACGGTGGCGATGACCATCGATCGCTACTTTGACCTTCCCCACTCCCTCGGGCGGGACGCCGCACAGGCGGTCCAGAGCTTCTCGGAGGGAGCGTCCGAGGACGAGAGGGCATCAAGTCTGCCCGCTGGGCCACAAAGTGGTCCAGCTGATCTCGTAAACCGGTACCGAAGGGAGCCCGTCGGGAAGGGCGGATTTGCCAGTAAACTGTTCGTGAGGGTGCGCCGGTGACCGTTTCGTATTGGAAGACGAGGAGCGAGCCGGGTGCGACCTACGCCGATGGCCGCCCTTGTTCGCCGGATAGGGTGTCAACTTCCCCTCCTCCGGGAGGGAGCCTGAGTGCGCCCCAGGACGCGCCATTGAACCCTCGGCATCCGCTGATTCAGCCCTGGCGGATCCCCGAAGTTCAGCGGCAGGAACTACTCTGCGGTCTAGGGGCGGGTCAGACCGTGACGATGTCGACGAGCCCTCGGAGGCTTTGGAAGTCCTCCGGGTTGCGTGTGTAGACCGGGAGGCCTGTGGCACACGCGGTAGCTGCAATTAGGAGATCCAATGCCCGCGCCCCACGCGCCTTGCGCCCGCTTGCTAGCTCGGCAGCGTAGATCCGACCATAGGCCCGGGCCGCCTCTCCGTCGAAGGGCAGGGGGTAGAAGGCGGCTTCCGCCCGTTGCAATCGATCCTGTCGGCGCGCTCTCTCATCGGCGTCGTCGGTCGCGTGGGGCCCGGCAGCGAGCTCTGCCATGGTGATCGCGCTGATCGCCAGCTCGATCGGGAGTTGCCCGGCGTCAAGCTGTTCGAGGTCGACGACTACGGAGGTGTCGATGACCCCACGCTGGGCACGTTGGGCATCAGGCACGGGGGCTGGGGTCCTGGGGCGCAACGCTGTCGAGGTCGGCGCGAAGCCGGGTCAGCTCGACGCTTGGAGCGCCGCGGAACATGGCGATAGCGGCATCGGCGGGCACGAAGCGGCGTCTCCGAAGGGGAGTCAACTCTCCGACGGGCACACCATTCCTGGTGACTACGAAGGTCTCGCCCTGATCCAATGCCCTCATGATCTCGCCGCTCTCGTTCCGAAGCTGCCTTTGGGTGATGTCTCGTGCCATGGGTTGATCGTAGCACTATGTGCTACTAGCTAACTGATGGTCGTGTGACCTTTCGTCGTGTATGTTCCACGCCAACCAGTATCAAAGTTCACTGTCCCTCAAGTTGGACCCACGAGAGCCTCGGGAAACCTGTATCCGCCGCTTCGAGGGAGCTCCAAGCGCCGCCTGGTCGTTGGTGGCCGGTCTCCGTTGTCCGGGAGCATCGAGGAGGGGAAAGGCATGGAAGGTGGTAACTATTCAGGTACCCGCGGCGGGCGTTCCCGTTCGATGGGAGCGGGAAGTCAGGGGCTGGTGGCGGTGGGGACCGGCATCCACGGATCGCTGAGGCGGAGACGCTGGAGAGCGTCGAGCAGATTGACGCCATTCTTGGCAGCCGTGGACAGGTAGCTGCGGATCGCCAGCCACGCCTCGGCTCCTTCGAAGCTTCGGAAGCCACCGGGCACCTTCGGCTGCACCTTGACCATGCGAGTGTCTCGCTCAGCTTGGTTATTGTCAAAGCTGACTCTGAAGTCGGAGGCGAAGCGCAGCACGTCGTTCTCGTAAACCTCAAGGCGGGAGAGAAGGTTGGGCGCCTTTGAGCGCTTCGGTCTGCCCCGCCTGCCCGTCGTCGGCAGGGGCGGATTTACTGGTGAACTGTCCGATGGGGGTCCGTGGGTCCCACGTTCCGCAGGTCAGCGGCGGCCTTCAGCGTGATTTTCCGGTCCAGTCTTCGCCGCGCTCGGCGACCCGAAGCGAAAGCGCCTCTAGCTCGCTCAGCAACTCCCGGTGGAGCTTGGCGTTGGCGAACCAGGAGCCATAGCGGGCCACCTGCTCCGCCGAGAGGCGGCGGGTGATGGTCCTGCCGTCGACCTTGCGGGTCCACTGGAAGAATGGCCCGTGCGGTTGAGGAGGATCTTTGGCGCAGCGGCAGTTCGGCTTGCCGCAGATCGGACGCCGCTCGAGCAGCGTGCCGGGTAGCGCGAAGCCCGCCTCGGCAAGGCGCCTGGCGATGGCCGCTTGCGCCTGTTGCTCTCCTTGATTCGGCTCAGCCACGGTCCCTCCGCGGACATTCTTACCGAGTATCCCGTACTTGCGCTATCGGCAGTAGTGTACTGCCGATACATGGTGACCGGTGCGCCCCCCGCCCAGGGCGTGGTTGTCTTCCCCGATGAGATCGAGGTGGAGCACGCTCACATCGGCGGCTTGCCGGTTGTGAACTCCATGCTCGCCCGCCTCGGCATCGACGAGCTGGTCGCCTCCTTCCTGCCTGAGCCGGATCCCCGTTGCTCGGTCGAGCCAGTGCGGGCGATCGGAGTGCTCGTGCGCAACCTCTGCCTTGGGCGCCAGCCCCTCTATGGGCTCGGCTCATGGGCAGCTCACCTTGATCCCGGTCTCCTGCGCCTCTCAGCGAAGGAGTCGGCCGCCCTCAGCGACGACTGCATCGTAAGAGCCCTCGGCGCGCTGTTCCTCGCTGACCGGGCAAGCCTGATCACCGCCTTGAGCCTTCGAGCCATCGAGGCCTTTGAGATCGCGACCGACGAGCTGCATGATGACTCGACCTCGTTGGCCCTCTACGGCGCTTACGCCAAGGCGCAAGGTGGATCTCGTGCCGGGATCATGCCGCCGCGGCCACCGCGGGGGTTCTCCAAGGATCACCGCCCGGACCTGAAGCAGTTCGTCTGGATCCTCACGGTATCAGCCGATGGCGCCACCCCGATCACCTATCGCATGGCGGATGGCAATACCGAGGACTCGATGACTCACATCGCCACCTGGGAGCGCTGCCGAAAGATCGCCGGGAGATCAGGATTCTTGTGTGTAGCCGACTCCAAGCTGTGCACTCGGGACAACATGGACCACATCGCGGGGAACCATGGCCGGTTCCTCACGATCCTGCCGAGGACCCGCAAGGAAGAGGAGACCGGAAGGGCATGGCTGACCGCGGGCCCGATCCGATGGGTCGAGGCCTCCCGTCGTCCCGGTAAGCGCAAGGCCGACCCCGACGAGGTCTATTGGGCGGTGCCGGCGCCGAGTTGCTCGGCAGAGGGCTACCGTATCACCTGGTTCCGGTCCTCAGTCAAGCGGACGAATGACGCGGGGGCGCGCGCAGAGCGCATCGAGGCAGCCCACCTCGCGCTGGGGGAGCTCGCTAGATCGCTCTCCTCTCCCCGGTGTCACCTGAAGAGCATCGCTGCAGTGGAGGACGCGGCGAGGGATGTGATCGCATCAGCGAGGGCGACGCGCTGGGTGCGTTTCGAGGTGGGGGACGAACTGGTCGTCGAGTTCCGCCAGGAGCGCAGGGGACGGCCCGGGAAGAACACCGCCTACAAGAAGGTCGAGTCCCACCGCTTTTCCCTCTCTTTCTCGACCGACGCCGAGGCGGTCACCTTCGACGCTGCCTCAGACGGCTGTTTCCCGGCGATCACGAACGACACGAAGATGACCGAGGCGGATCTGCTCGCCGCCTACAAGCGCCAGCCACGCCTTGAGCACCGCCACGCCACCTTCAGGGGAGTGCTCGAGGCGGCGCCACTCGAATTGAAGAGCGACTGTCGCATCGACGCCTTCGGCTTCTGCCTGTATGTAGCCCTCCTCGTCCATGTCCTCATCGAGCGTGAGCTGCGGCGGTCGATGGCCAAGGCCGGGATCGGCGAGCTACCTGTCTATTACAAGGACCGGACCTGCCAGACTCCGAGCGCTGCCCGGGTGCTCGAGCTGCTCGATCCGCTCGGACATACCATTGTCCGTCACCATGGCGAGATTCTCACCCAGACAGCACCTGAGGTGACCCCTCACCAGGAACAGCTCCTGCACTTGCTCGAAGTACCCTTCGGGGCCGAGCGAGCGACAGAACTGCCTCGCCGAAATTCAGGCCGAAGGCTTCGCTCGACCTGCGGAACGTAGGTCAAGACAGTCCGGCTGATCTCAAAACCGGGACTGAGTGAGGCCCTGGTCGGGAAGGGCGGATTCGAACCGCCGACCTCACGGTCCCGAACCGTGCACTCTAACCTGACTGAGCTACTTCCCGCGGCTGCCCAGTATACCTGGGGCTCCTGTGTGGCCAGACCCACCTCTACACTGTCGCTCCATGTCCATCTACCTGGTCCGGCACGGCGAAACCGAGTGGACCAAGACTGGGCGCCACACCGGCACCACCGACTTGCGGTTGACCCCAGCCGGCGAGGAGCAGGCGGTTCGGCTCCGGCCCCAGCTGGCGGGGTTGAACTTTGCCACGGTCGTCGTCAGCCCCCGGCGAAGGGCGATCCAGACCGCTGAATTGGCCGGATTCAGGGGTCACCTGGAAGTGGACCCAAGGCTGGCTGAGTACGACTACGGCCAGTACGAGGGCCTCACCGCAGCCGAGATCGACGGCCGCCGCCCCGGTTGGGAGCTCTGGCGCGATGGGTGCCCGGGCGGTGAGAGTCCGGACCAGGTGCTGGCACGGGCACAGCGCCTTCTCATGGAGTGGGCGCTGCCGCCGGATCGCAACAGCGTTCTCTTCGGTCACGGCCACATCCTGCGCGCCGTCGCGGCCGCGTACCTGGGCCTGCCGGTGGGCTTCTGCAGAAGCCTGATTCTGAGGGTTGCCTCGATCTCCATCCTGGCCACCGAGCACGGTCAGCCGGCCATCGAGAGCTGGGACCTCACCCAGCCGACGGGAGTTTAAGCGAGCCGCGGCTGCGAGACCAGGGTCTCCAGCAGCGCGGGACGGTGACCCAGATCCCCGGCGGCGCGTGCCACCGCGAATTCGTATACGGGAGAGACCCGCAGCGCTCGGGGCAAGAGGGGCTTGCTGGAGCGCAGCCAAAGCCGTATTCCCTGGTGCGCAAGTTCATGGGCGGGGGTCCACCGGATCCCATAATGCCGTCGGATCGGGTCTGGCAGCAGCCCCGCGGTGATGAATCCGGTCAGCTCGGCCAGACCGCGAGGGCCCCGCATCCCCAGCCGAGGGACCAGGATCACATCGGCCACCTGCCGCGAGCCGGAACCAGGGAGGGCCACCCCCAGCTCGATCTGGCCGTCGATCCAGTCGCTCATCTCCGCTACGGTTTCCCAGGTCGATCCCGGAGTCAGGCCCATCAGGCGCCCAACCGCATCCCACTCGCGAACGAAACGATCACGCTGCCTTGGGGTCAGGCCCCCGATCATGGCGTCGTGGGTGGTCAGCATGGCGTCGACGAGCGAGCCGTGGACCCAGAGGATGAGATCCCGGTCGCGCGCGTGGTAGTCGGCGCCGGCCGCCCACGCCTGCGTGGCGTGCGCGGTGGGCAGCTTTCCCTCCACCTTCCTGTGCATCCGGTTGACCTCTCGAGTGGCGGCCAGAGCCTCCTCGGTGGTGCCGAAGACGACGCTGGTGACCCAGGCCACGGTGCGCTGAAACCGGCCGATGGGGTCGGTGGTGAAGTCGCTGTGGTCGAGCGCCCCCTGCGCCACCAGAGGATGGGCCACCTGCATCAGCAGAGCCCTGGACGCTCCCAGCAGCAGCATCGGCTCGCGCATGACGCGCCAGGTCACCGTGCCGGGGCCGAAGAGTCCCGGATCGCGGTCGGTGGAGCGGAGCGGAAACGGCCCCGGCGGTGGCAGGCCGGCGGCCAGCATCCAGAGCAGGTCGTTTCGAGATGGAATGGCTCTTCTCACACCCCCACACTACCCACGCTTGCCGCCGCCGCCGCCGCTGGCATCTCGTCCGACGGGAGCTCGCCCATCCGGTTGACGGCTGAGACCCGGCACCCTATGGTCAGGTGCGTGGCTGCCAACCGGGCGTCGGAGCTGGTCGAGCCCTTCTCGTTTCTGATTGGCGAGTGGGAGGGGGATGGCGTCGGGCTCTGGGACGCCAGCCCCCGCTTCCGATACCGGGAGACCCTGGAAGTCAGCGCCGTGCCCGAGCGGGCGCTGTTGCGGCTGCGTCAGCGCACCGTGGTCGCCGAGAGCGGCGCCCTGAGCCATGTGGAGGAGGCCTTTCTACGCCTCTTTGCGGATGCCGAGGTGGAGTTGGTGGTGGCGGCCCCGGCTGGCTACACGGAAATCCACGGGGGCCGGCTGGTGGGGCACCGGCTGGAGCTGCATCAGCTGGCCATGGGGGTCGCGCCCAGAGCCCTTCCCCTCAACCTGGTGGAGCGGCGGCTGGAGCTGGTCGCCGGCAGGTTGCATCACCAGGTTGCGATCGCGGTTGGGCCGGGTCCGGCAGCCCCTCACGTGGCCTCGATCCTGAGCCGGTCAGGTTGAGCCACCTCCGTTGTCCAAACGGCGTCCCTGACCGGGGTTGGCCCAGTGGACGAGGGTAGCGCCCGCGAGCTCGCCGAGGAGCTCGACCGGAGGGACCCAATCGGCTGGCTCCGGGACCGGTTCTGGATCGAGCCTGACGGGCCGGTCTATCTGGACGGGAACTCCCTTGGCAGGTTGCCGCGAAGCTCGCTGGCGCGAATGGATCAGCTGCTGCGGGCGGAGTGGGGGCGGGGTCTGGTGCAGTCGTGGGATGGCTGGATCGACCTGCCCGCCCGGGTTGGTGACCAGCTGGGTCAGCAGCTGCTGGGGGCCGCCCCCGGCCAGGTTCTGATCAGCGACGCCACCACCGTCAACCTCTACAAGCTCGCCGCCGCCGCTCTGGACGCCCGCCCGGGTCGCTCGGTCATCGTGTCGGACAGGGCCAACTTTCCCACCGATCGCTATCTGCTGGAGGGTCTGGCGGAGCAGCGGGGGTTGAGGTTGCAGCTGGTGGACTTTCCGGAGGTCGAAGGTCCGAGTCCGGATCTGGTGGCGAACGCCGTCAACTCCGACACGGCGCTGCTGGCGCTCTCCCACGTCGACTACCGATCGGGAGCGCTCGCCGACATGGCTGGCATCAACCAGGTGGCGCACAGGGCCGGCGCCATGGTTCTCTGGGACCTCTGCCACTCGGTGGGGGCGGTGCCGATCGATCTTGACGCGGCCGGCACCGACCTGGCCGCAGGGTGCACCTACAAGTACCTCAATGCGGGCCCGGGATCACCCGCATTCCTCTACGTGCGAGAGGAGCTCCAAGCGAGCTTGCGCCAGCCCATCTGGGGCTGGTTCGGCCAGACTGATCAATTCGCGATGGGTCAGGGCTACCGTCCGGTCGCCGGCCTGGGCCGTTTCCTGAGCGGTTCCCCCAACGTGATCGGGATCGCGCTGGTGGAGGAGGGTGCCAAGCTGCTGGCGGAGGCTGGGATCCAGGCGGTGCGGGCGAAGAGCGTGGGCCTGACCTCCTTCCTGATCGAACTCCAAGACGCCTGGCTCGAGCCGCTTGGATTTGAGCTGGCGAGCCCCCGGGAGCCATCCCGGCGGGGTTCCCAGGTCACCCTGAGGCACCCCGACGCCCACCGCATCTGTCGAGCCCTCCTCGCCGAGGCGGAGGTGGTCGCTGACTTTCGGTCCCCGGATCGGCTGCGGCTCGGGTGCGCCGCCCCCACCACCAGCTTTGGCGATGTCTGTCAGGCCGCCGTCAGGATTCGACGAATCGTGCGATCGGAACGCCACCTGGCCCGGGGTGCCCAACCCCGGACGAGCACTCAGGAAAGGCCCTCGGGGACCACCCGCGGTGGAGGAGCGACGGCCGTCAGGTGAGCCTTGTCTCCGACGGTCGGCTCGCCGCCCCACCGAGGTTGATTGTCACCTGCTCAGCGGGGGACGGCGGCAGGGGCTGGGTGCGCCGGCCGATGGCGGCCCGAGATCCAGACGAAGCCCCCAACCGCGCTCAGCAGGTAGCCCCAGTAGATGACGACCTGGAGGCCGGTGGGCTGGGCCGCGTAACCGAGGAAGGTGTGCAGGACGTCCCCGACGGGGCCGCCCTCGGCGAGCAGAGAGGAGGTGTTCCAGAGAGGGCGAGATAGCAGCGGCAGCCAGTGCAGCTGCTGCAGGTTCTCGATGGCGTCGGCGAGCAGGCCGGCCGCGAACAGCATCAGCAGGCTGCCCACCACCTGGAAGAAGCGGCCCAGGTTGATGCGGTGGCCGAGACGGTAGATGGCGTAGGCGATGATCAGGGCGCCGAGCACACCGAGGGCCGCCCCCAGGGCAGCGCCCGGGACCGAGGCCGCGAAGCTGCCGCCGGCACTGGAGGCGGCGAAGAAGATGGCCAGCGTGAAGACCACCGTCTCCAGGCCCTCCCTGCCGACCGCCTGAAAGGCCACCAGGGCCAGGCTCAGCCGAGCCCTCTTGCCCATCGCCCGATCGGCCTTGGCCTTGAGCTCTCGGGTGAGGGTGCGGGCGTGGGAGTGCATCCAGAAGGTCATGTAGGTGAGCACGCCGCCGGCGAGCAGGAAGGTGCCGGTCTCGAAGATGGTCTGGGCGCGCGACCCCTCGTAGGTGTGGATCAGGAGAAAGGCGGCGGCCCCGCCCCCAAAGGCCAGCACCAGGGCCGCCACCACCCCGGCGTAGACATCCTTGAAGTGCTCGCGCTGGCCGCTCCGAGCCAGATAGGCGAGCAGAATCGCCACGATCATGCTCGCCTCCACCCCCTCGCGCAGGAAAATCACGAAGGTCGGCAGCATCGGGAACTTCTCCTCGGCGCGGACCGGGGCTCACCCGGACCGGCGACAGCTTGGTTGGCTTGGCGCCCGCAGACGTTGGCCGACCCCAAGCCTATGGAGGCTAAATCCTTGTCGTCAAGTCGGAATAGCGAGTCGGAGGTGCCGGCGACCGTTGCCAGCTGTCTGGAAGCCGCCTACCACACAGCTCATGAGGGCGAGATCGTGCGCCCGTCCCGCTTGGCCGAGTGGCTCGGCGTCAGTCCGTCCACCGTCACCGGCGTGGTGCAGCGACTGTGCGCGCAGGGGTTGCCAGTCATCCGCCCCGACCACAGCCTCACCCTGACCGCCCAAGGGGTGACGGTAGCCTCGGTGATTGTGCGCCGCCACCGAGCGGTGGAACGGTGGCTGACCGACGAGATCGGACTTGACTGGGCCGCCGCGGATGAGGAGGCGGGGCGAATCTCCCACGCGTTCTCGGACCAGCTGACCTACCGCATTCTGGCCAAGCCGGGCGAGCCCGTCACCTGCCCGCACGGCAACGAGATCCCAGGAGTCGACGGCTCGGCCCGCGGGCTGGTCAATTTGGCGGACCTGGTCCCGGAGTTGGTGGCACCCGTCCCGCGGGTCTCCGAGGTGGCCGAGCGCGAAGCCCCCCAGCTGCTCTCGCCGCTGGACCGAGGGGGCTTGCGGATCGGAGTGGAGCTGGCGGTGATCCGCCCCTCGGGGCTGGGGGGGTCACGGTCCTGGGGGAGCCCATCAGACCGCCCTGGGCTTGGGGGCGGCCGGGTCGGTCTGGGCCGACCTCAATCAGGCTCGGGATCCTGAGGCGGCTGATAGGGACCCTGTAGATCCTTGAGAAACTCCTCGTACTCGGCCTCGGGCATCCACTCGGCAGTGCGCAGCTCACCGTTGCGGAACCAGCGAAAACTCATGGCCGCCGCGCCCAGCAGCAGCAGGACGGCGGCCGCGTCCGGCGGTGAGAAGCTGCGGGTCGCCACCGGTATGGCCACCAGCAAGACCGCCACCAGCCCATAGACGATCCACACCGCTCGCTCGGTGCGCGTCAGCCGGGGGATGGGCGGGATGGGGCGCAGTCCCCCCCGCCCCTGGTCATCTGGTGAGTCTTGGCTCATGGCGGCGATCCTAGTCCCTCAGCCGGCGGCGCGCCCAGGGTGGGACTGGCCGGTGCCGGCCATGCGAGTCCGAGGTCGCTCTGGCGGTCGCAAGGCTAACTTGCCAAAATGCCAATGTGGTATGGCCGATTTGACATATGCGCAAGCGAAGGCTATAAGTAAGCCTATGTCTGATCCAGATGCGATGCAGGAAATTCTCCGCCAGGTGGCGGCGGGGTCGATCACTCCTGAGGAGGCCGCCGCTCGGATCGCCACGCTCCAGCACGGCCCTGTCGCAGTGGCAGAGGACGTGGTGCGGCGGCTGCGGGTGACAGGGTTGATTCATCCGACCCGGATCGTGGGAGATTCCGAGGTCAAGGATGCGGCGGTAAGTGGCCCTCACCAAGCCACCCGCGAGGGCGACACCATGGTGGTGCGGGGAATGCCGCTGGGTGAGGACGGCGGTTGGTTCTCCTTCCACTGGCCGGAGCGGCTGCCCTTCCGGGGCAGCCCTGGCGAGAATCCGCTGCGGCCGATTCTGATCAGGATGAATCCGATTCTGGAGTTGGATGTGGAGATGGCGGCCGGTCTGCTCACGGTGCAGGGGGTCGCGGGCCCGATCAAGGCCGACATCCAGGCCGGCAGCGCCAAGGTGGAGGGGTTCTCCGAGTCGCTCGACCTCAGCGTCAAGTGGGGGACGGTGACGGCCGGCGGGGTGCTGCGCCGGGGGTCGTCTCGAATTCGCTGCGAGGCGGGCACGGTCAAGGTCCACCTGGAGCGCGGCTCCAGCGTCAAGGTGGTGGCGCGGAGCACGCTTGGCAAGATCTCGTTGCCTGGCGACGAGGCCGGCCTGATGGGAGGCTGGACGATGAGTGGCGACGTGCGCGAGTACACCATCGGCGACGGGGCCGCTCATCTTGACATCGAAGCCACCACCGGGGCCGTCTTCGTGGAGGCGGAGGAGTGACCCGGGACGAACACCGGCCCCCGCGCAGCTGCCCGGTTTGCGGCGACCCGCTGCACGTGACCCGCCTCAGCTGTCACAGTTGCGGCACTGAGCTGTCGGGGGATTTTGAGACCTGTGAGTTCTGCGCCATGGGTCGCGAGGACCGCGACCTGCTGAAGGTCTTTCTCGGTTCCAGGGGCAACATGAAGGCGTTGGAGCGCCAGCTCGGGGTCAGCTATCCGACCGCCAGGGCCAGGCTTGACTCGGTCCTGGCCAAGCTTGGCATCGAGCCCCGAGGCGGCTCTGCTGCGGACAGTCCGCTGGAGCTCCTGCGGGCTCTGGCCCGTGGCGAGGTTGCCCTCGACGAGGCTGCGGCCCGGCTCGTCGGCAGTGGCTGAACGGGATCAGCGGAAGCCGTAAAGACCTTCGTGGAAGTCGCCCGTCGACGACCAGCGTGAGATGACCGAGTCCACCACCTCGTCGTCGACCTCGTTCATCCCCATCTGGCGGGCGTTGCCCTCCACCGCTTCCAGCACCTGCCCCTTGACGAACTCGGGGACCTTGTCGAAGCGGCGGCGGGCGGAATCCGTCCACGGCAGTTCCTGCTCCCGCCGGGCCCGGATGGCCTGGGAGACCTCCCCCCACATCTGGTACTTCACCTCCATGATCTCGGGGGTGATCGTGGTCCCCAGGCCCTGCTTGAGGGCGGTCCACTCAACCCTCCAGCGGGTCAGGTCGCGGCAGAACGCGGGCACCTCCGCCAGCCTGGCCTCGGCCGCCTCCGTCCAGATGAACTGGGGAAGGCCGGTGCGGTCGCTGAGAGGATGTCCGTAGCCCAACTTCTTGCCCAGGGTGTTGAGGAACTCGCTGCGGATCTCTCCCAAACCCTTCTGGGACGCCCTCTGCTCGGCCACCTTGACCGCCATCTCCTCGGCCCTGGCCGTCTCCAGATGGCTGGTCTCCGCCGCCTTCTGAGCGCGCCGCATGGCCTCGATGTGAGCCTCCACATCCCATTGGGGTTGCCTTGCGTGAGGCACCGGGCAGGCCGCTGTGGCATCTTCGTCCGCCACCGGAGAGGTGCCGTCGGGCTGGTCTTCGAAACCCGGGAATGGGCACTTTTGAAGTTCTGACGCAGACACTCTCAGTTGTCCTCCAGCGGAGTTGGTGGAGCTCCGCAATCCTGGTGGCAGCCTTCGCCCTGTTCGCCGAGGTTGGCCGCCGCCAGCTGGCGCAGGGCCGCCAGCAGCGATTCCATCTGCTGGCAGTCTAAGACATCACCGAAGTGCTGCTGCACCGAGCGCAGGTGTCCGGGCGTGGCCGCACGCAGGCGCTCCTTCCCCGGCGATGTCAGTACCGCGTAGGCGCCCCGCGCGTCACTGGGACAGACCTCCCGGCGGACCAGACCGGCTCCCTCCAGGCGCTCCACCAAGCGGGTCAGGCCGCTGCGGCTGAGCAGGACGCGATCCGCGAGCTGGGCCATGCGCAGCCGCCCCTGCGGAGCCGTGCTGAGCTGGAACAGGACGTCGTACTCCGCCAGCGGGAGCCCCTGGGCCGCCACCAGCTCGCGCTCCAGCACCCGCGTCACCACGGTGTGGGCTTGGAGGAACGCTTGCCAGGCCGCCAGTGTCTCGGGACTCGGCTGGAGCCGGCCGGGGGTGGGGTCGGGAGGAGTTGATTGCATGAGCAAGTATCTCTGTTATATGATTGTCTCCGCAATTATGGCGCACGCGGCGTCCCCGGTAGCGCAGGAGGAATGTACATGAGCTGGAAACTCGACACGGTCCATTCGGCGGTGGAGTTCTCGGTGCGGCACATGATGGTCAGCACCGTCAAGGGGAACTTCAGGGAGTTCGCGGTGGATCTGGAGCTAGATCCCCAGGACCTGACCCGCAGTTCGGCCAAGGCGGTGATCAAGGCGGCCAGCATCGACACCCGCGAGCAAGCCCGCAACGGCCACCTGGTCTCGGCCGACTTCTTCGACGCTGAGAAGTACCCCGAAATCACCTACCAGAGCCGCAGTGTCAAGGCCTTGGGCGGTGATCGATACCAGATCGAGGGCGATCTGACCATCAAGGACACGACTCGTCCGGTCGCCCTGGACGTCACCTTCCTGGGCGTCCAGACCAGCCCTCAGGGCGTCAAGGTCGCGGGCTTCGAGGCCGCCACCAAGATCAGCCGCCAGGACTTCGGCTTGACCTGGAACGTGGCTCTGGAGACCGGTGGGGTCTTGGTCGGTGACGAGATCAAGATCAGCATCGACGTCGAGGTCAACGAGGAAGCGGCGGCGTAATCGGGGTCCCCGTGGGGGAGGGGGCTGGTCTCGACCGGCCCCCTCCCCCAGCTCCATCGGCCAGGGGACATGACCATCCACTCGGGGACCCACCGGGATCGGGCTAATCGGCCTCCTCGTCCTCCTCTTCGTCGTCTGGGACCAGGTCGAAGGTGGCGCCCGGAGCCAGGCGCTGGGAGCACAGCATGCCCTGGAGGTGATCGGACTCGTGCTGAACGATCCGCGCCAGCCAGCCATCGAAGTCCCGCACCATCCCCTTGCCGTGCAGATTGCGGTAGCGCACGGTGACCGCCTCGAAGCGGCGCACCAAGCCGGCCCTCTCAGGCAGCGACAGGCAGCCCTCCTGGGCGTCCACCTCACCAGTCTCCGACAGCCGCTGGGGGTTGATGATGGCAAACCGGTGTCCCTCGTAGACGATCACGGCCAGCTGCAGGTTGAGCCCCACCTGCGGAGCCGCCAGTCCCACCCCGTGCCACTCCACGCACCGCTCGAACATCTCGTCGACCAGGCGCCTGAGCGCTCCGTCGAAGACCCTCACCGGCTCGGCGCGATGGTGGAGCACAGCTGCCGGATCGGTGACCAGCTGCAGGGGCGGTCGACTCTTCACGAGAAGATCTTCTCAGGCTGAACGGGCGGCCCGCCGACCAGCAGCCGCAGCGCCCCTTCGTGATCGAGATCGGGCAGCTGGAGGACCTGGCTCAGCCAGCAGAGCCGCTCCCCGTGGACGCCGGGGCCGAAGGTGCGGTGGGCGGTGTCCAGGGCCTGAAGCTCCGCCGAGCTCGGGGGCCGGACCCCCAGAATCGCCCGGACCAAGGCGGTCTCCCTGGTCAGCTTGAACCCCAGGCCCGCGAGTTTGCGGCCGCTGACCGCGACATCGCTGAAGCCTGGGCACCAGGCCCCCTCCACCCGGCCTCTCTCGAGGCTCACGTCCCAGAGCCCGAGTTTGCGATCCAAGAAGGTGAGGAACGCCGCCATGAGCTGGTCGAGGGGTCGTGGGAAGGGATCCGGGAGGTGGGCCACGAAGAGCAGGCTGAGCCAGCTGGCGCCGCCCGGGCCGACCGTGCCGCCGATGGAGCTGAGGCGGACCTCCCCGATCCCCGGCAGGCCCCGAATCGCCTCCACCAGGCCCGGCTTGCGCCAGATGGCGGAGCCGAGGGTGACGCCGGCGGTGCTCACGAGGGGTATCAGGAGCACCTCCCCAGGAAGGTCCGGGACCAGCTTCAAGGCCAAATCACCCTCCAGCTCCGGGTCGCCCTCGCGGCGCACCTCACCAACCCGCAGCCGCCACCAGCAGGCCTGGCTGGTCCCCTGGACGCTCGGCAGGGGAGAGCCGCCGGCGCTCATCCGGCGGCTTGGCAAGAGCCCACGCTCGGGGTGGCGCCGAGGGGGACTGGGCTGCGCATCCGAAGCCAAGGGGCTGGGCCGGTGGCGCGGCCAAGCCGAACCGTCAAGCCGGCGTCCCAGCCCCCGGGCAGTCCATGATGCCGTGACGGCAGATCTGAGATCGGGGGCCAGGGCGGGGATCCTCCATCGGGAGTGGTGTTCCCCATCCGAAGGTCGGCTCCAGCGATCAATCAGGCACAGTCCGCGCCGCCGGCTCGGACTGTTGGGATGTCCTCTGGAGCAGGACCGCCAGGGACTGCAGGGAGTGGTGGGCCTGCGCTTCCAAGATCGCGTGGACTCCGAAGCGGGCCGCGATCACGCCCAGGAAGCCCCCGGGCAGCTCATAGCGCAGCGACTGCACCACCTCCGTCGACCGTGGGGTCAGGGCTCTGCACTCGATTCTCAGCTGAGCGCTGGCACCCATGGCGTGGCCGCTGCTGGTGACCAGGCTGGGCCGTTCGCAGGCGCCGATGACCCACTCGCTGTCGGCGAGCTTGCCGCCGGCAACCAGCCGGATCCGCAACCGATCGCCCTCCTGCAGAGGGCGGCGGAACGATCCCGCCACCTCCCTGACTCCGAACATCCAGCGATTGGAGTTGCGGACGTCGGCGATGAAGTCCCACACCTGCTCCTGGGGGACCGGCAGCACGAGGTGATCGCTAACCTCAGGCATTGGCGCCCCCGATCACTTTCATTCCGCGTCGAGGATATCCCGTACGGTTGTGGTGATGCCCGAGCCTGATCTCTCGGCCCTGGCCGCGCTGGGCTATCTGGACCGGTTTCTGCAGTGGGACCTGATCACCCTCAACCCCTGGGGCACCCCCACGGTGGCGCCGGTGGGGGCCCGCCTGCTGCCGGCTGAGGGAACCCTCTGGACCTCAACGACAGTCGGCTACGCGGCCAAGCTGCGCAACCTGCGGATGCACCCTCGGGTCACCCTCCTTCGGGGCGCGCCCGGCGAGCCGCCGCGGCTCCTGCGCGGCGAGGCGGTCATCGTCCCCGGCGACGGAACCGCCAACCTGACCCGGCTCTTCCAACTGATGGGTGGTCCCGGCGGGCCCCGGGAGTTCTTTGGGGTCACCGCGCAGAGCCCGTTCTGGCGCCGCCTCTATCGCGAGTACTGGCGGCGGGTCCTGATCAGGATCACCGTGGTCGAGGTCGGCAGTCTGGGCCCCGATGGCTGGGAGTTGCAGAGGCTGCGGCCCTGGAGGCAGCCCCGCCAGCGCCAGCTGGCAGCAGCCCCCGCCGTCCGCCGCTCCCCAACGTCCATTGGACCACTGGACCTCAAGGGTCGGCAGATGCTCTCGGACGGGCTGCCCGCGGTGCTGGCGTTGGCCGAGGCCGGTGGCGGCGCCCCGCTCGCCCTCCCGGTGGCGGCACGCATCACGGCCCAGGGGGGGCTTCAGATCCGTGCTGCCGCCGGGCTGCCCCCGCAGATGTGCGCCAAGGCGTCCCTGGCAGTGCGCATCTTCGACGACTCCTTTGAATTCGCCCGGATGGTGGGGTGGATCGGGACCGTGGCCGCGGGCGATGGCTGGCGGGACTTTCGGCCTCGGTCGGCCTACGGCCTGGCCAAGCCCCCGGGGTTCCTGCCGGACCTGGCGGCGGGGCTGGCGGCGGGGCTGATGAGCGTCCGCTCCGGGGGCGCCGAAGGAGTCTCCCTCCCGGTGGTCGAGCTGGCCGCGGCGAGGGCGCCCGGCCCGCCGGCGGGAGCGCTGGCGTTGCCTCCCCGGGCCTGGAGCGCCCTGCAGCGACTCTTCATCCAGGCCGCCGCGCTGGCGCCGTGGTACGCCGGACTCGCCTCCTTGTCCGGCGATCCCAGCGATCGCGGCTGGTTTGGGTATCTGGCCCAGAGGGCGGAGTTGGAGCGGGACTGGGCCCAGTCGCTGCTTGTCCGAGGGGGTCGTCGGGTTGACCTCTTGAGTCTTGGCAGGGGTGTCCTGGCCGCCCGGCCCACCTCCCGGAACGTCCGCCGGGAAGCGACCGAGAGGGACCTGGCCATGGAGCCCTCACGGTCGATCCTGCGGGCCGCCCTGCCGCCGGGCCTGAGCTCTGGACTGGCCCACCCGCTCAGGCACGATCGGCATGCTGGCGCACCCCTTCCCGGGCAGCCATCCGTGCTGGGGGCGACCCTGACCGCCGCCAGCTCTGCCGCAGCCGCACTGGACCGGATGCTGTTCTCCCGCCGGGATTGAGTTGAGCCCTCCAGCTCGCCGACCCGTCGCCTGGAGGCTCCCTCTGGGCGCGCTGGCGCAGGCCTCGGCATTGCGCTTCAGCTTCCAGCGGCCGGGCAGATTCTGGCCGCTGATGACAGCCGCTCTGGCCGGGTCGGGGCTGCTGGTGCCGATGGCCAAGAGTCGATCCGGGAGCACCCCTTCGAGGCGCTGGTTGGGGTTGGGAGCGGGGGTCGGTGCCGCTGCCTACTCTCTCACCCTGGGCGCTTCCCTGGTGATCTCCCGCTCCGACCGGGGTCGGCGCAGCCTGGGTCTTCTCCAAACCTGCACCGGCTCTGCTCCCAAGCCGCTGGCGGCGGCGCTCATCCTGCCCGCCGCGCTGGGGGAGGAGTGGTTCTGGAGGGAGGGGGTCACCACGGCTTTGCTGGCGCGCAGCCAGAACCCGGGCCGGGCCCTGTTTCAGGGCACCGTCTGCTACTCGGCCGTCCAGGCAGCCGCGCTGGACCCGCTGCCACCCTCTGGGGCACTCCTGCTGGGCCTGGGCACGGGCGCCCTGAGGTTGGCGTCGGGATCGATCTGGCCGTCGGTGGTGGCGCACGTGGTCTACTCGGAACTCACCCTGGTGGCTCCCGGACTGGCCCGAGTCCAGCCGCGGCCAAGTGCGAGGACGGGAACAGATCCGTAACTCGATCGTCGCCCCGGCCGGGTGCGTCGGTGGCAACATTCGCTGCGTGGCCACCGTCATCTCCAGCGACCCAGGAGACCTCGCCGGATCCGCTTGGTCGGACGACGCAATGCTACGGCGACGCCCTCATGTCGCTCCGGCGGATGCCGCTGAACTCGCGATCCGGGACCTGCTGGCGCCGCACGCCCTCAGGATCGCCGCCGAGCCGCTGCGGCGGCTGGCGGACCGAGCCGTGCTCGCCTACGAGCTGACCTGGCGCCGGCCCCGGCTCGACGCTCTGCCCTCGCGTGAGGATTTCTGGAAGAGTGCCGCCGCGGCGGGTCTGCTGGAGCCGTTGGACGACGCCCTTCTTCGCGCCCAGTTGGTGGTGGCACAGACAGTGAGACCGGCCGCGGTCTTGATCGGCCTGAACGGCTGGCGCCGGACCCGCCCGGGGTTGGCCCAACTGCTCTCCCGGGCGGTCCGCCAGGCCGACATCCCGGCCTCCCGGGTGGTCTGGCAGTTGAGCGACGACGACCGCTTTCCCGAGGCCGCTCCCTTGGTCGATCTTGCCCTGGATCTCAGGATGCGCGGCTTCAAGGTCGCTCTGCAGCACCTGGGTGACGGCCGCACCAGGCTTTCGACGCTGGCTCAGGTGGTGCCTGAGATCACCCAGATGGATCGCAGCCTGGTCGACGGGGTGGATGCCGACTTCGGCACCCGCGCGGTGGTGCAGGGGCTGTGGGAGCTGAGCCGGCGCGCCGGCACCCGGCTGGTGGCCGCCGGGATAGCGACCAGGGCCGAGCTCGACAGCCTGACCGCGCTCGGCGTTCGCTACGGGATGGGGCCTCTGTTCGGAGCGCCGCAGGTGGCCGAGGGTCCCGGTGCGGTGGAGCCGCTCCGCCCCAAGATCATCCTGGATCTGGAACAGCCACCCGCACAGACGGACGAGGATGCGCGGGGCCCGTCAGGGCAGACCCCCTTGGCGGTGCCGGTCCGAGCTGGGCTCACGGTGACCGACGCGCTGGTGCACGCGGCCCGATCGTTCCAGGCCGAGCACGACCATCAGGTCATCTTGGAGATGGCTGCCGACCACCTCGGGCGTCTGGTGCCCGCGGACGGCCTGGCGGTCTACGAGGCCGACTGGGACTCGCTGCGCTTCCGCCCGCTGTTGGCCCACTCCGCCTCTGAGCCCTCCTACGTCACGGGCGTGATGGGCCACAGCTTCCCGATCGGCAGTGGAATCACCGGCTGGGCCTTTGACCTGGGCACACCGCAGATGGTCAACGACGCCGACTCCCATCCCGCCGCCGGACACGTTCCGGGGACCGGGGCGGAGGACGAATCGATGCTGCTGATCCCGCTGGTGGCGGGCGACCACCGGCTGGGGATCCTCAACCTGGCCCGGTTCCGGCGGGACGCGTTCGTTCCCGAGGACCTCACCATGGCCAGCCTGGTGGGCCACATGGCGGCCGCCGCGTGGCGCAACGCCCAGCTCTACGCCGAGCAGCTCCAGCACGCGATCACCGATCCCCTGACCGGCCTGCTGAACACCCGCTGGCTCCGCGACGCCGGGCGGCGGGAGCTGGCGGCCGCCGAGCGCTCCGGCCATGCCATGGTGCTGATGATGATCGACCTGGACAGCTTCAAGATGGTCAACGACAGCTGCGGACATGGTGCCGGCGACAACGTCCTGAGGGCGGTGGGTGGGGTTCTCCAAGCGGTGGTCCGGGCCGAGGACGCGGCTGTCAGGTACGGCGGCGAGGAGTTCGTGCTGCTGCTGCCAGACTGTGGTCTGGGTGGCGCCCGCCGGGTCGCCAACGAGGTGCGCCGGCAGCTGGTCCAGATTCCGCTCCCCGCCGAGTGCACGCTCTCCAAGGTCACGGCTTCGATTGGTCTGGCCAGCTTCCCCATTCAGGGACGGACCGTCGGCCAGCTCCTAGGCGCGGCCGATGCCGCCATGTACGCGGCCAAGCGCAGCGGGGGCGACCGGGTGGTTGCCGCCTGAGGACCGCTTCCAGTCAGGGCTTACGGTCGAGGCAGCTGATGGTGCGTTCGGTGGCCGCCAGGACCTTGAGGAGTGCCTCCAGCTCGTCTTCCTCAAACCGCGCGAGCACCTGTTGGGCGGCCGCTCGCCGGAACCCGGCCGCCTCCTCGGCGTCCGCGTCTCCCGTTTCGGTGAGCCCCACGTGGACCAGACGGCGGTCGCCGCCGTCGCGCCGGCGGGCCACCAGCCCGTGCTCCTCGAGGCGGTCGAGCAAGGAGCTCACCGACGGCATGCTCACCCCCAGCATCTCCGTCAGCTGACCGACCGTCAGGGGGCCCGCCTCTCGCAGCAGCATGAGGACACGCATCTGCCCCGGCGAGAAGTCCCTCTTGGAGAATCTGGCCCCTGGACCCTGGCGCCAGTGCTGCGCCGAGAGCCTGTCGAGGGCGGCGAGGGCCTCGTCGAGCAGCCGCTGGTGAACCGGCCGAGCCGTCAAGGCGGGCTGTTCGCCGAGGGCCTCTGAGTTCACGGCGCGGCCACCAGCTCAGCCTCGCCCTCCGGGGCGAGGGCCTCCACCTCCGACTCGGGCTTGGCCCGGCTGCCCATGGACGTCCGCAGGGGAACCTCCTTCATGAACAGGGTGGCCAGAACCGCGACCGCCGCCGCCACCGCCCCCAGCCAGAAGCTGCCCCCGATCGCCTGGGCCAGGCTCTGGTGAATGGCGCTGACTATGCCCGGGATGAACTGGTGGGCGCTGGCAGGCAGGGCGCGCTGGAGCT
>JAKAWF010000307.1 GCA_021817025.1 bacterium | reverse complement strand
TACTTCCGCGACGGCGGATTCCGCAAGGACCTCGACAAGGTCGCGGCCTTCGTCAGCGCCGCGCGCCGGGCCGGCCCCCAGGGCCGCCGAGCGCTCGGGTAGAGCCTCCCGCGGACCGTCAAGGGCGCCCCTCCATCGAGTCCCAGCCCGGCCGGCCCCCATCGGCTCCACGTCGGCAGGGTGAGCGCTGGCACCCGCCCAGGATCCGCGCCGTCCGCTGCCTGGACGCTGACGCCTCGGATCGTCTGGGCTCGGGTCGCCCGCGCTCCGAGATTCGACATCCTGCTCCCAGGCGTCAGACGAGGCGTGACGCGGTCGCGCCCGGGCCGGGCCCGGGAACCGGCCAGCTGCCCGCCGAAGCCAGCAGCTCGGCGGCCTCGGCCCCGCCGGGCAGCGACATGCCCGCACCGGTCCTGGTGGTCGCGAGCGCCCCCAGGGCATTGGCCAACCGCCCGGCCGACGGCAGCTCCTGCGAGGTGAGCAATCCGAAGACCAGCCCGGCGCAGAACGCATCTCCAGCCCCGGTGGTATCGGTGGCGGCGGCATCGAAGCCGGGGACATTGATTGAGGAGCGGGCGTCGACCAGGCTGCAGCCAGCGGCCCCGCGCTTGACCGCCACCAGGCCGCAGCCACGCTTGAGCAGGGCTCGCGTCCCCATCTCGACCGTGGCCGCCGCCCCCAGCACCCGCGCCTCCTCCCCGCCGACGACCACCAGCGCCAGCCAGGGCAGCAGCCGGACCAGCTCCTCCGGGACCCGCCTGGCCGGATCGGTCGGCACGTCGAGGCTGATCGGCGTACCCCGCTCGTGGGCGTGCCTAACCGCCGCCCAGGCCGCATCCCTCTGGGGCGCCTCGAGGAAGGCGTAGCCCGAGAGATGGAGCCAGCCCACCCCGTCGAGCCACTCCGGGGTGACCGCGGCCACAGGAAGACGGCGGTTGGCCCCCCGGTACGCAAACATGGTGCGCTCGCCGTCCGGCGTCACCACCACGACGTTCAGCGACGTCGGTTCGGCGGGGTCCACCGGGACCCGTGAGGCGTCAACCCCCGCTGCCGCCAGGGACCGGAGGAGCTCGTCCCCCCAGTGGTCGCGGCCGACGCAGCCCAGCAGCCTGACGCGGGCGCCCAGACGAGACAGCACGATGGCGGTGTTGGTCGCCGACCCGCCGACCTCGGTGTGCTGGTGCCGCGCGACGCCGTCGCCGCCGGGGTTGGGATAGTCGCGGATGTCGAGAATGAGGTCGACGTTGATGTCGCCGAGCACAGCCACGGAGGGGCCGCCGCGGCGGCTCGGCCCGGCCGCCCCGTCGCGCGGCGAGTCATCCATGCGGCAGCGGGCGGCCACCCGCAGGGGCCGGACCGCCGGGGATCGACCGCACGGCGTCCCGCCCCAGCCACCGGCGCCTCGAGGGCATCGAGGCAGGCCCTGCGCGCGCCCGCCCTCGGGGTGATCCTGGCGCCGCCACCGCTGCAGTATGGCATCGGGGCTGTGTCCGTGGGGCGCCGTCGTCGGGGAGGCGGGGGGCCCGGCGTCATCGGGGCCGGGCCCGGCCGCCGCGGGGAGCGCTGGCGGGCGTGGACTCCGCCCCGCGGCGAGCCCTGGGCTCTGCGGTCCCCCGGACCACAGCCGGCGGCGACGCCCCGCCGACGGGGGCGCCCGCACCCACGCCCCGATCACGCCCGGCGCCACCGCGGGCCAGCCGATCCCCACCGCGCGGGCCAGGACACGCACCGGGCTGCCGTTGAAGCGGAAGTTGTTGACCGCCCCCTGGACCCGGCCGTGCCCCACCAGGTGGACCCCGTCACGGGTTGCCAACCGTGGCCGGCCTCGTTGGTCAATCACGGCCATTCGGGGAGCGGCCCTGGCCGGGGATCAGAGCAGGCAGCCCAAACCTGTGTTCCCAGGGGACTGAAGCGCCGTGAGCGACGAGGTCACGGTCGAGGCGAGGGTCACAGACCCTGGGATCTTCCCGCCGCTCTTCGCCCTGGGGGAGGAGCGGCCCACCGCCATGCGCGAGGTCTACCGGCGGGTGACGGTCCGGGGCGAGCCGTGGTTCACAGCGGGTAGGGGTGGGGTCAGAGGCGAGCTGATCGCCCGTGGTTGGTCCCAGTGGGAGGCCACCTCGATGCTGGTGGCGGCCAGGGGCGCGCAGGATGCGGCGGTCGAGGCCGCCAAGTTCTCCTTGGAGCGCTCCCGTGAGCGGCTGGCGGAGACGGCCGCGCAGCTTGCCAGGGCAAAGCGCGGCACCTCGAGGACGGCTGTCGGCAAGCGCCATGGTCTGGCCCGCGGGCGTTCCCGGCTGATCAAGCGCAACAAGTTCGACATGCTCCAGGGCGTTCTGCCTCGTCTCGCCGGGGCTATGGGCTGCAACGTCGAACTGTGCCTCCAGGAGGTCGGCCAGGTCCGCCGACAAACCTGGAGAGGAGACCTCACAAGACAGGCATGGGCCGCCGGGGTGGAACTCCGCCCCAAGGACATCCCCTCACCAGACGATGGCTGGCTCACCGAGGAGGCGGGGAGACGCCAGGCCAGGAGGCTGGTGGTTTTCGCGACCGGCGGGTGCGGGGTCTGGCCTGGGGGGTGCTCGGTCGTAGCTCGGCCTCGGCGATCTCGACGGAGATTGCCTGCAGTTCGCGTAACAGAGCGCGGCCGCGTCGGTTGGCATCGGACCAGGGAGCATATGCGGCGTCCTGGTCTTGGCTGAGGTGGCGACTCACGGTGCGACCGGCGACGGTGCGGGTCCAGGGGACCAGTGCTTCATTCAGCGCCTTGCCATGCCGATCTTGCCGCATAGCTTGATAAGCTGTGGTAAGGCGTGATAAGCTTTGCATAGGTGGCTAGCCCCTGCCTTCCCCCGCACTGTCTCAAGAGGCCTTCAGTCGGGGCGGTCGCGGATTGGCACGCAACCCACCGCCGGAGAAGTCGGGAAGGGGATGGGCACCTTCCTATGTCGAACTTACCGCGTGGCCTGATAAGGTGTGGTAAGTCGTGCTAAGCTTCGCATATGGACCCAATCAAGAATCCTTACAGCCCTGGAGCTGGCAGTCCGCCGCCTGAGCTCGCGGGGCGAGATCCTCTGATCGAACACTTCGGGGTCGTCGCCGAACGACTGGTAGGCGGATCGCCCGGAAAGAGTCTGATCCCCAACGGCCTGCGCGGAGTTGGGAAGACCGTTCTCCTAAACGTGTTCGAGCGGCGAGCTCGGGACGCAGGCGCAGTAGTCCAACACCTGGAGGCTGACCAGGCCGACGTGGGGCCGGCTGCCCTTGCACGACGCCTCAGGGCAGCGACGTTGGAACTGGCTCCAGGCGGGGCTGTGGGGCACAGGGTGCGGGACGCTCTCCGAGTTGTGGCCTCTGTGCGACTGACGTTCGGCATCTCCGGGGTCCCGGTGTCCATCGGCTTGGACATAGAACCGGCGATAGGCAAGGGGGACTCGGGCAACCTCAGGGAGGACCTCACAGATCTTTTCGTGGCTGTCGGTGAAGCCGCGGCCGAGCACAAGCGGGGAGTGGTGCTCTGCATCGACGAGATGCAGGCCCTCGACGATGAAGTGTTCCGCGCACTTATCGTGGGCCTGCACAGGTGCTCCCAGCTCAAGCTTCCCGTCATTGCGGCCGGGGCAGGCTTGCCGGACGTGAAGGGGAAGGCGGGGGACGTGAAGACCTACGCTGAGCGCCTCTTCCTATTCCCCGACATCGGTCCCCTTGATGAGGGTCCGGCGATGCAGGCGTTGGTGGCCCCAGCACAGCGGGAGGGGGTCACTTTCGAGCCGGAGGCCGTCAGCCGAGTGCTCAAGGACTGTCGGGGGTATCCCTACTTCCTCCAAGAGTGGGCTTACGAGTCGTGGAATGCCGCCGAGGGAAAGGTCATCGACGCCAGCGCGGTGGAGCGGGCCACTCCAATGGTGCACAAGACCTTGGACAGTTCGTTCTTCGGCGTTCGCATGGGGCGGCTCACCCCCCAGGAGCGGAAGTACCTGCGGTCTATGGCCGAGATGGGACCGGGCCCCTATCGGTCAGGAGAGGTCGCGGAGCGGATGGGGATGAGTGTGGAGCGTGCGGGTCCCTTGCGCCAGCGGCTCATCACCAAGGGTATGGTGTGGTCGGGTGAGTTTGGCGAGATTGCGTTCTCTGTCCCACTCTTCGACGACTACCTCCGGCGCAATGTGCCAGCCCCTGTGTTTCCCACACGGACTTTGCGTGGAAGGCCAAAGCGCCCTGGGGAGTAGGGGGGAAGAGCACCCCTGACCATGTGACGAGCGCAAGCCCCTGGCTTCAGCCATGGGGTCGAGCGAGTTCAGCGGAGAGGTGCAAGGGAACGGACGTGCGGCATAGACTCGCCTGCGGCGGATACTGTTCCCGGTGGCTGGTGCAACGCTACGGTCGAATGCCAACATCACGTTCCGCTGCGCGTACCACGTGGTGTGGTGCCCGAAGCACCGGCGCAAGGTGCTCACCGGGGACATCGAAAGGAGGTGGAA
>JAKAWF010000306.1 GCA_021817025.1 bacterium | reverse complement strand
TCGACCAGGATGGTGCCGGAAGGAAGGCGGCGGGCTGGGACCGGCAGGTTGCCGGCCTCGAACCACCTCTGGGCGGTGCGGGGGTGAATGTGCTGCTGGCGCGCCCAGTCACTGATCTTCACCCCTTCACCATACTCCTGCTTACGCCTATTTGTACGGCTATGTCAGCCTCGCCATGAACTGTTCATGCACCCCACTTGATCCGCGGCGGAAGCTCCGAGCGGAAGACCACGATCCGCCCCGGGCAGCGGCTGCGCCCCGGCCTCCGGCGACAGGGCAGCGCACTCACCCAGGCGTCGCCCCGGTCGCCGGCGGTGGCTGCCCTGACGATGTTCCCGAGGTGCTCGGCCAGGTTGCGGGCGGGTGCGGGGGCGTCCTCCGGCAGGTCTAGGAAGTGGCGAAGGTCGGTGACGTACAACGCGGGCAACTGTATCCAAATCGGTCCCCCTCTGGGGAAGAGGCTCCCCGCCGGGCGGAAGGCGAAGGAGACGGGAGGTGTCCATCAGTGCAGTTCCCTCTGTGCTACGATTGCCGCACATGGAGACGCTCGGGATCCGGGAGCTGCAGCAGCGGGCTTCCTCTGCCGTCCGGAGGGTGCGCCGTGGAGAGACACTGGGCGTCACCTATCGAGGTCAATTGGTGGCGGTCCTGGCCCCGCCCGCGCTGGCCACCGGCACCGGAAGCCTGATCGCCGCCGGCAGGGTCACGCCAGCGCGTCGGACCCAGGGCCCGCTCCCAGACCCAGCCGTGGCATCCCGTCCGACCCAGGAAGTCCTGGACGAGCTGCGCTCCGAGGGCTGAGGTGGCCTTCTACCTAGAGACCTCAGCGTTCCTCAAGCTGGCGGTGGTGGAGGATGGTTCGCCCGCGATGCGCCAGTGGTTCACCGGGCACCGTCCCTGCTGGTCGTCCCAGCTGCTGGCCACGGAGGCGAGCCGGGCGGCCATGCGGCTCGGTCTGGATCGGGAGATCATCGAGGGGCTCCTGGATGGTGTCTCGCTCATCGTCCCGTCAGCCTCCACCTTCGAGGTGGCGGGACGGCTGGGGCCCGTTGAGCTGCGCTCCCTGGACGCGGTCCATCTGGCTGCGGCTGCAGAGATCGGCCAGGAGCTGGAAGGGGTGGTGACCTACGACCGTCGCGTTGTCATGGGCGCGGCCGCGGCCGGCTTGCCAGTCATTCAGCCCTGAGCGGGCTCGGGCTGGGATCGGGCAGCCGTCCGGACCGGAGGAACCCGCCCCAGGCCGGCCGCCTCCCCCGGAGCGATGCCGGCGCGCAAGCCGGCTGAGCTGGCGCACCCACGCCGGCCACCGGTTGGGGCCACGAACGATCACACATCCCGTCGGCGCAGGCGAGAGTGGCCCTGGACCTTGAGTCGGGCCCAGAGCCTGCGGCGCCGCACACCGCAGCGACTCCGAATGCCCCGACCCTGGCCCGCAGCGCACGCAGCGCTGCCACGGCCGACGCGGGAAGCTCAGACGGCGGCCGCCAGCCGCAGCTGCGCCACCTCCCGCCCCACTCTCTCAGCCCCCTCCTCTCCCTGCGGCCCGGTCGAGGCGCATCTGCAGAAGCTCACCTTCGGCCCCGGGGACCGCCAGCGGGCAGAAGCCGATGGGCGTGTCATGACCCCCACTTTCCAAGTCAGCCAGGCACGGCGGCTACCAGCCCCCCAATCCCCCGACCCGTCGGTATCCCTCCCCTAGGTCTGATCTCGTGGGGCGGGCCTGCCCCTACGGACAGTGAATGAGATCACCCGGCAGGAGATCGACCTGCCGCGCCGCTACTCGCTGTGAGTCAGGGCTTGGCGAGCGAGCTGCTCACGGAACTCCTCAGGACTTGGTGGGCTGAAGCCCTTCTCCGCGACGCCGATCAGCCGCCGGACCTTCTCGCGGCGCACCAAGGCTTCTTCAACCTGAGCCTGGGTGAGCTGGACCTGACTCTGCTCGGGGTGCGATCCCGCCGGAGTGGGGGGCGAAGGATGGAGTTCCATGACTACCGCAGCATACCCGAGATTCCCGTCCCGTACCCCAGCGCCAGAAGTGTCGCTCCGGCGACCAACAGACGCAGGTTCAAGGTGAGGTAGGTCAGCTTCACTCCCCGCACCGCTTGGTTCTCTGCGAAGGCGGTGGCCATGCCCTCGATCTCCGATCCCAGAATCAGGTTTGAGCTGTCCTCGACGAACGCCGGGAACAGGCCCGCTGGCGAGGGGACGACCTCCACGTGACGCGGGCGATAGCCAGCTATCCCGGCGACAAGACCGATCAAGAGGAGCAGGAGCCCGATATCGAAGAACCCGTGGGCGAGACCGCTCCTTCCAAGTGAGCCGGCACCGGCAAGCCCGAGGCCGAGCAGGACGCCAATGGTCGTGAGCAGGAGAGACACCTTCTGGTCGAAGCCGCTCAGCTCCTGGTACTGGAATCCCATCCCGGCCGCCATTTCGCGGTGCAGGGTGGCCACCTGCTCACTCGGCTTTGTCTCCCAGTCGATCGGTGCAGCAAGCGGTGCTTCGCTGCCAGAGATGGCCGCGCGCCGATAGGGCCATCCGCCCGTCGCCCAACGGATCACAGACATGAGGCGATCACGCAACTGCCTTCCTCTGGTCCGCCGAGCACCGGTATCGAGGCGTGGTGGACCGACAGGGCCATCGTACAGCCAGGCAGCCGAGTAGGGCCCCGCCGCCTACTCTGGCGGACGCCAGCGAGAGTCGGCTCGGTTCTAGCTACCAGCGTCTCTGCAACTCTAAGCGACTCTGAGCGGGGCGTGGCCGAGCGCTCACGGTGATCATCAACGCCCCTGGGTGGTCGCGGCTAGCGGGGCGAGAGAGGGCCGTCCGCACCCCATTCTTGCTCGAACTCACCGCCTACCAGAATTCGCCTCACCTGTGCGCCCCAGCATCAGCTTGGATGCAGGCTCCGGGCCGTGGGTGCGCGGTCCAGGGCAATGGCAACAATCACTCCTACCACCAGCCCGTTGCCCAGCAGCAGCCGGAGAATTCCAGGCGTACCCTGGAACGTCCCCACGGGCACGGAGAAGATTGCGAGGCCCAGAAGCAGCGGCACCGCCACCCGGACGTGCTCCAGGTCCGGCCTAGCCCGCGGTCGGAGGTTCTCCAGACCCAGGACCATCAGCGGGACCGTCGTGACCAGGAGGCTTGCCGCCGCCACGGACGCCGGGATCGATGCTAGGACCCCGGCAGTCGGTGGCGCCGCGGCCACCGCTGCTGTGATGAGGCACGCAGCCAGGAACGGAACCCGCCTGGAGCTTCGGGTGAGGCGGACGACTCCGGCACTCGAGGATAGCGAAATCAGCCCCAACGAGCCGGCCAGGCCGGCGAAGGTGTTGCCCACCGCAGTGACCAGGTTTGTGCGGTCGAAGAGCCGGGGGGTGGCTTCGACCGGTGGCGACGCCGTGGCGGTTGCCTGAGATACCGCTCGGACCGTGGCCACGGTGTTGGATGTGTTCACTAGTCCGGCAAAGATGCAGGTGACGACTACCCCGAGATTGAAGCTGAGTCCCCAGGTCGGCAAGGCGATTCCCGCTGGCAGCGGAGCCGGCACCGGTCCGAGCCGGGACGCGCCGAAGGCAACGGCCAAGAGCCAGCCCACCAAGAGCCCGCTAAGGAGGGACAAAGACCTCAAGCGCCTCGAGCCGCGTGTGGCGAGGAGGACAGTCACCAAGATCACCAGCCCACTTCGCGCCAGGGTGACTCCGTTAAGCCGCCCATCGGCGACCACCGCCTGGGGTACGAAGACAGAGGCGAGCTGGACGCTCAGCAGGATCAGGTAAACGGCCATCACGCGCTCGGTGAAGAGCCGTTGCAGGTAGGACACCGCACCGAAGAAGCTGAGTGCCGCCAGCACGACTCCAGTGCACATCAGCCCGAGCCGGAACTCTGCAAGGGTGGCGAGCAGGCGATGGGGGTCCCCGAGACTGACCTGGGCCAGGGCTGCCATGACGCTCAGCCAGAGACCCGCCGGCCCTTCGACCGCCGTCAATCTGTGACCCCGCCACGCTTGCAGCGCGGAGACGAGGCAGGCAATGACGACCGTCCGTTGGACTAGGCCGGCGGTGGCGGTCGAGCTCAGGAGAAAGAGGTGCCCCACCACGATCGGAGCCGCGACCGTGTTGGCGAGAATGAACCCGATCCAGGGACCCGCCTCGACGGCGTCTCGGGCGGCAGACCCCACGCCACGGGGCGCGGGCCACTTCAGCACCACGGGTGCTCGGTAGGAATTCTCGGCCACCTTGACCTTGGGCGAGAGGCTCGCCTCCGGCTCAAGTCGCGCCACCCCACGCGGGGCAGCGCGCGGGCAGACTCACCGAGCGTCACCGGATCAGGCACAGAGCTGGGGAGTGTGTCGCCGAGGCGAACCACCTTGGTCCACGGTTGACCCCGCGCCCCGCCCGGTCAGGTGCCCCACCGGCGTCAGACTCATCGGCGCGAGAGGACGAGCCCCCTCCGAGCCGTCATCGGGCCGGCCGGCGAC
>JAKAWF010000305.1 GCA_021817025.1 bacterium | reverse complement strand
GGGAGGGGCGCAAGCGCCACCAACAGGACCACACCGACCAGACCCGCCCCGCCGAGCCTGGCGGAGCGATGGTTTCGGATCTTGGCGGCCCATCTGAGTGGAGATTGCGCCAACCGGGCGACGAGCGCCGGGGCACCGATCTCGATGGCGACGCCGACCAACACCGCGTAGCAAAGGCCGACAACCATCAGGAACCGCCCCGGCTCACGCAGGAGCCATCCGTAGGGAAGAGCGTAGAGAGGGTCGAACACGACAGAGCCTGGCGGGTTCGTTCCGGTTGCCAACAGAACCAGCAACAAGCTGACCGCAGCCGCCCCCAGCGCCAGGTGTAGAAGCTGGTTCGCTCCGGGACGACTCGGCTTGGCGAGCGGCAGGACCAAACCCGCGAAGGCGCATGCCGGCAGGAGGAACTTGACGATCTGGAGAGGCCAGCGGCCATACGCGCTGGCGTACGGATAGTAGATGGAGTAGGCCCATCCCCACGAGGTGTTGAGCCACAGGCCGTTGGCGAGGTTGGCCCGACCCTCGGTCCACGCCCACGCGGTCAGCCGACTAAGCGCGCCAGTGGCGAGCACCGAAATCTGCAGCAAGGAGGGAACAATCCAGTAGGCTGAAACCAAGAGTGCTGCGACTCCGCCGAGGGCGATCGAGCCGACAGCCCGACTGGCAGCCGCTCTGCCCCACAACCAGCCTGAGAGTGGGGCGGCCAGCACGGCGGATCCCGCGACCATTGCGGCCAGGGGAGGGCTCGAGTAGACGAAGCCCAAGAGAGGCGAGAGGGATGCAAGGGCTAGGCAGGAGGCTGGTACAGAGATGATCCCCCTGGCGGCGGCGAGCACTGCGGCCGGATACGCCGCGAGCATAACCATGGCAGCGAGGTACACCGAACTGAATCCCACGTTGCTCAGGACGTAGGGATTGAACAGATAGACCAAGGCACCGGCGCTCGCGGCTACCGGTCGAAGTCCCAAGGTGCGGAGCAACAGCACCGCGGCCGCCGCCGCCGCCGCAAATAGAAGCGTGAGCCACAGGCGCTGGGCGAACCAAGCCGGCATGCCCATCGCATGAGTGACACCGAGAATGACCGCCCACGGCAGCTGGGTCTCGGTTGCATTGGGACCGCCGAGATTGGAACCAGTCCAGACCCACGGCGAGAAGAGGTGTGCGATCCAAGCGGTGCCCTCCGGCGGAGGCGTGTCCCCTCCCGCAAGCGACCTTCCCCACGTGAACCAACTCTGGGCGGCTGCAGTTGCCAATAGGACGGGTGCGAGGGCAACAGCCAGGTTCCATCGAGGTGAGCTCCCTTGAGAAGCCGAGGAGGAGAAGCGCCATCTCGGGGCAGCCCTCCAAGCCCACAGCGTGCCACTGGCGACCGCGACAGTGAGCAAGCCCATCGCCATCCCCGCGATCCATCGGCGCACGTCAGCGTTGGGGAAGAGCCCAAGGGTCGCGACCCCCGCCACTCCAACGGAGGCTGTCCCCAGAGCCACACGCCGGGGAATGTCGGCTCGCTTGCGGTGGACCGCCTCTGGGGAGATGGCCTTATGGCGAGTGCCCGTATTGACCGTCATGAGTGGGCAAACCAACTCTCGGGCGCCCCTGGCCGGCCCAGGCTGCCCAGCACTGCGCACCGACGGTCATTCACGAATTCTGACAATAGCGCCGGGCCAGTCGGGGATGAGCCATAAGACGGTGGCATTCAGCCAGACTCGGGCTGCAGCATCAGCCGGGGGTCGACAACATGAACGCTCGTGAGGAGGTCCGGCGAACCCCATGGAGATCGGGGAAGGGCCCGCACCAGAAGATGCCACGCTTTCCGACCAAAGTTCTGCACGGCGACCACTGGGGTCCCCGGGCGGCAAGTCCCGAGGTGCGTCGCCGGGTGGACCCACCCGGCGAAAACATCAAACGCCCGAGCGGCCGACCTGCCCTGAGTGTACTCAGATGCTTGTGCGTCCGCCGCCGCAAACATGCGCCTCCAGCCCTCAGGACTTTCCAAGAGAGCAGCTGCTATCGCCGCCCGGACACGCGCCCACCGCAGTCTGGGCGCACCTTTCCGGTCGGGCCTCCTGTCTTCGCCATCGGCATCGGAAATAAGTAGCGATCTGAATCCAGGGCTGCTGTCCGACGGCCCGACTCCAGTATCGTCCGTATCGTCGTAGCCAAGCCGACCTGCGGATGCCGCCCCACGTGCCAATTGGCCTTGCCTGGGTTCGCGCAGTTCGAGCGCTAGTCGGTTCAGGGCGCCTGCCCCGGAGACCAACAAAATCCGTCTTGTTGTGAGCCATCGCGACACTCTTGAGTCAAGCCAGGTGTGCAGATCGGGCAGGAGGCACACAACACGCGAATGCGGGAAATGTAGACCAACTCGATCGATGAATGTCAGACCGAGCAGATACCTGCGGCGTTGACTCGGTGGCGAATGCGTCCCGACAGTCACTGCCCAAGACCACTTGAGCCGCCGATCGCCGATCAGGGATGCAGCTCCCATGCCCCGGAAAGCACGGTTCATCCCGAAGCGGGCGCCTGGATGACCGGCTGCGCGGTCACGTACCCAAGCGCGGCCGGTGTCATATCCACGACCTCGTGGCGGAGCCCCGGGCCGTCGTAGGCGCCGACATGCGCCTCGCATGACGATGCCACGATGTGCACCACGCACTAATCTCCACTCGTGCTCACTCGGGGGCGGCACGTCATCTCGACAGTCGCTACAGCGTTGCGTCCCTCCATCCGAGAAGACGAGCAGTTCGGTCAGCATCGGCGCAGCACATATCTTGTCTCTCTGATCGCCCCTCCGGAATCGTATGCCCCGATAAGCTCTCCGCTGGCCCCTTCTATCCACGTCTTCATCTCGGCTCGGTCGACGATCGACATGCGGAACCCGTGGATGCCAAGTGCGTGGAGCGTGGGCACACCAATACCGAGATGCCGTGCCCAGAGGTATAGGTGGTACTTCGGGTGCCACTTGGTATTGAGTCGCGCTGCGATGCCACGGGACGCGGACGGGACCTCCAGAATGCCGAACCCGCCTGGCATGAGAGAACCGACCAATACCTGCACGGAGTGTTCAATTTCGCGCGGTCCGCTTAGGTGCTGGAGAGTGATCAACGACAACACGAACGCATGGCCCGGTGCCGGAAGCGCTTCGCTGGGTATGACCTCAATGTTCTGGATGCCCCGTGTCCTTGCTCGCTCCAGGAGTACGGCCCGCATTGATGACGACACGTCTACGCAGGTCACGGAGGTGAAATGGGCTGCCAACGCAAAGGACAGACGCCCGGTGCCGGCACCGAAGTCAAGGGCTTTACCGCGGGGAAGGCTTGGAAGCAGCGCAAGACACTCTGCGACCTCATCCACACCAGTCTGATAAAACTCATCCTGCGCGCGAGCCCATGACTTCCTCCCACCGCGGTTGGTCAGCACCCCCCAATCCGGATCATGCTCGCCAGCATCTAGCCAGGCACGGTGGTAAGCACTGCCAAGTGTTATATGTTTCACCCGAGATGTCCGTTGCGATCAGCCACGTAAGCTACCATCGACTCACCTCGCAGGCTGCGGACTTGAGGCGAAACCCCAACCTACCGCACTTAGACTTGCTGAAGCTCAAAAGGGTAAGCGCCAAAGCAAGGCGGGGCCTGCAGCGAAAGCTCCAGCGGCCCTGTAAATAGGGATGGCGCACGACCTGGCCGACCGTACCAGCGGGGTGCGCGCGCGTGGATGTTCGCAAACCTGCGGCGTACGGCTGCCAGTTCCGGCGACACTGCCAGCGGTCCGAGGCACCCTCTTTGTAAGGCGCCATCGCTGTGATGCGGGCCATGATGTAGCCGCGTGGCCGAGCACGCAACGCGCGAGTCCCATCTTTTGCCGCGTTGAGAGCTTGGTTAAACCCACCGACCTGCCGGAACGACATGGAGGTGAAAAAGCGGACCCGGTCGCCAGTGTGGCCGCGCACAAGGTACGGACCCTGGTGTGCCTTCACCCAGGCGCAGGAGACCCTCCCGACGCTACTGGCTAGAACCAAGGCCGCTCGGGTGGAAGGCGTCGCAACGGCGTAGCGGTTGCCCCGCCGGAATCGGGTCCGTTCGCGCCGGGGCGGTGGATGTGCTCCGCAGAGCTCTGAGGTGCTTGCCGGATAGAAGCGCGAGGGGGCCTCAACGTTCCGGGTGGCTTCACTCAGCGGAGTTGTGCTAAGTCTGCCGGCGTCCTTCGTGTAGCCGGGTTGGTTGAAGAAGACGCCAACGTGACGCCGGGCGTCCAGGCTGTAACCCTCGGCTCGCTCGGTGGCCCGCACAAACCGCTGGAGACTGCCTCCATCAGTCAGGGCTCTCTCCGTGGCCAAGGTCCGAACCGGGTCCCAGGGGGGAGGTGGGCTGTGCCATAGATGAGCAAGGCCGCTGCGCTTGAGCGAACTGGTGTGCCACACCACGCCATGCCCGGCGTAGCCCTTACTGAGGACGAACTCCGCAAGATACGAACCGTCATGCGCGGTGATGCC
>JAKAWF010000304.1 GCA_021817025.1 bacterium | reverse complement strand
CCGATCTATCTGGCTGATGGTGAGCCCGGCCCCGAGCCGAGAATCAGGACCAGCCTGCGCCGGGTGGAGCTGCTGCCAACCACGCTGGTCAGCGTAGCTGAGTGAGGAATCGGTGAGGCCAGGGAGCCGCAGCCGCGCGCTGGTTCCGCTACCCTCCCCACTCAGCAGCACTCCGCCGGGGTGGCGTAATGGCAGCCGCAGCGGTCTTAAAAACCGCCGGACGCAAGTCCGTATGGGTTCGAGTCCCATCCCCGGCAGCCCGGGGCGGATCTCGACGGCAGCCCCGGTGCCGCTTCGGTTCGACTCCACCCTGGGACCCTGAAGGCAACCGTGATGGCAACCCGTGGAACTCTTTCGAGAATTAACGGTGTCGGATACCAGGCCAGGCGGGGCGGCCTGGCCTTCGCGCCGGGCGCCGGGCAAGCGTCGGGCCCCAAGCCTCGAGCCAACTCTGAATCGAGCAGCGAGAGGGGCTGGCCACCAAGACGGGAGCTCTCCCTGAGCGGAAACTCGGTGAGGCGGTTGGCCAAGTGCCGGCTTCGGTCACCATCTCAGCGGTCACCGGAGCATCCGGCCCCAAGCAGACGCGAGGCGGTTCTTCGGCATCTGCGCCGGCGGGTGGTGAACTCAAGTGGGCCCCGCAGCCATCGATGAAGCGCCGTCTGCCCAAGGCGATTCTCAGGGCGGAGCCCGACCCGGGTTCCTCCGCCATATATTGACGATGGGAGCATTGTTCGGGAGCACGTCCGGCAAGCGAAGAGGGAGATGACAGATCGCGACATCGGGCACGACCTGAGAGCCGATCGGGCCGGCCCTGGTCCGGCCGGGCTGGTCGGGCGGGTGGCCGAGCGCGCGATTGCCACCTCGCTTCTAAAGGCGGCTCCCCTGGTCTCCATCACCGGTCCCCCCGGAGTGGGAAAGTCCGCGCTCCTGAAGTCGGTCGTACCGCCGGGCCCCGGGGTGACCTGGGTCGACCTCTCCGGGCTTCCCCCGCGCGCCGCTCTCTCCCGGATCCGTCAGGCACGAAGGCTCCAGGGCGGAGTGACGGACGAGACGCCGGAGGCGCTCCTGCGCGGACATCCCGGACTCCTTGTCCTGGATGGCGCCGACCGCTGCCTGGCGCTCTGTGCCGACCTTGCCGCCAGGGCCACAGCTGGCCCACTACCGGCAAGGGTCGTGGTCACCGCACGGAGCCCCCTGGCCATCTCGGGCGAGGTGACCTGGAGCCTTGGGCCCCTGAGCATGCCCATCAACGGCACTCCGACCCTGGCCAGCCTGGAGAATTCGGAGAGTGGCTGTCTGCTCCTGCAGCTCCTCCGACAGCTGTCGGTCTCCGTTGCGGACATGGATGCCCCCCTTCTGGGCCAGGCCTGTCGAAACCTCGAAGGAATGCCACTGGCACTCAAGCTCTTCAGCGCGACCGCGGCAACTCTGGGGGTGGGAGAGGCGTGCGCCGTTCTCCGTCCTGGCCGGGGCCGGCCGTCGGGTGAGGCCCCACAGGGGATCGCGGTGGACCGAGCGCTCCGGCTCGCCACACGGGGGCTGAATCCCAGAGGGACGGAGGTCCTCACCTGTCTGGCGCAGTTTCCGGCTGGCCTGGCCGTAGAACAGATCGCCCGGGTGCTGGATGTCGACAGTAGTGGCTCCGCCGAGGATCTGAGGGGAGTGCTCCAAGACCTTGCGACCAGATCCCTGATCTCAGCGACCTCCGGACGCAACGGGGCGCGCTACCGCGTGGAGACTGCCATCGCCGCACGGCTGGCGTCCATTCCGGGCTTGCGGGAGCCGTGCTCTCAGGCCCGCCAGAAGCGCGCCCGATGGGGGCTTGAACTCGTCAAAGGTGCCGAGGCATCCCTGCTGAGTGGCCCGGCTCAGCGCGCCTGGCTGGCGCGACTGGAGCGCGAGGAGGACAACGTGAGGGTCTGCCTGGGTGAGGCGATCGAAGCAGGTGAGAGCTCCACGGCTGGAGGCCTTGCGGCTGAGCTATGGCGCTACTGGGAGCTCCGCGGGATGCTCGACGAGGGCCGTAGCTGGCTCAACCAGGTGCTCAAGATGGCGGAAGTCGGTCCTGGTTTGCGCTGGCGGCTGCTGGACGGATCAGCGATGCTCGCCTGGCGTCAGGGCGACCACGATTCGGCCCGCGCCGCGCTCCAGGAGGCGATGGAGGTTGCGCGGCGTGCAGGTTCGGAAGGGGAGGCGCGGCTGCTCCACCACCTAGGCCTGGTACAGGCCTTCGCCAACGAGGCGGACGAGGCCATCGATACCCTCCTCCGCGCGTCGGAGGGCCACGCTCGAGCGGGGGAGCTCGGGCAGTCGGCGATGGTCCACTCCACTCTGGGGCTGGTCCTGGCATCAAGAGGTGATCTGGCCGCCGCCCACTCGCATCTGGACCGGGCGCTGGGGGCTGGCACGATCGTCCGTGACAGCCACGCTCACGCCATCGCCGTCCTCCATCTGGGGCTCGTGACCACCCTGGAGGGGAACCTCGACCAGGCGGCGGAGCACCTCTCTGACGCCGCTCTGGAATTGCTCGACCTGGGCGACGAGAGGAGCGCCGCCTATGCGGCCCTGGGGCTGGCGGCGGCCCTCAGCGCCCGGGATGCCCGTTCCGCCCTATCCCTGGCAGAGGCCGCAGGAGCGGCGGTGGAGCGGTTGGGCACCCCGGTGCCCGAGCCGTGGGCCAGCCAGCTGGCGGCCGCGATGGCCGAGTGCTGGTCGGATGTCGGTAAGGCGGAGGCGCACCGGCTGCTGAAGGAGGGTCGATCGAAGTCGTTGGACGCTGCCCTCGCGGGAGTCGAGCCGCTGCTTCCGACGGCGACCGAGTGCTCGTTGGAGCGGAGTGTGAGGACCCTTGGCGGATTCTCCATCCGCGCCGGGGGCGGGGAGGTTGAGCTGGTGGGCCAGCCAGCGACGCTGGTCAAGCTGCTGGCTGCGAGTCCGGGCGCCCTCCCCGTGGATGCGGTGATGGAGAGCCTCTGGCCCGGGGTCGATCCCCGCGTGGGCCGATGGCGCCTGCGCAACGTGCTCTCCAGGCTCCACCGCACCGTTCCCGGCCTCACGGTGCGAAGAGGCGAGACCCTGGACTTCGCCCCCAGGGTGGGGGTAGACTCCCGGCGCTTCTCGGCCGCCTTTCGAGACGTCGTCGGCCGGCTGCGTTCAGCAGATCCTTCGGCAGCGCGCTTGGGAGATCAACTCCTGCAAGAGCATCGGGGAGAGTTCCTTCCTGGCGACATGTACGAAGACTGGGCCATTGCCGCCCGCGGTCGGCTGAGAGCGCAGAGGTTGCAGCTCCTGGATCAGCTGTCGGAGTGGGCTATCGAGCACGGAGAGAGGGAGCGAGCGGAGGAGTGGATGCGAGAGGCCATCGATCATGATCCCTGGGATGAGCGCCGCCATTTGCGCCTTGCCGAACTGCTGCGGGCGAGCGAGCGGCAGCTCGCCGCCCTCGAGGTTCTGCAGAACGCAGCGCAGTTCTCCCGGAGCGCTGGCCTCAGCCCGTCGGCCGCCGTCCTCGAACGGATGGAGGCCCTCCGCTCGCCCTATAGGCGGCCCTGAAGAGCTCGACCGCCCCCACCCCGCTGGTGATGCGCCCATGATGCGAGCCGCCTGTACCCTGCCAGCACTCTGATCAGGCGGCCGGGGGCATCCTCCTCTGCCTGATCGGTGAGACAGCAGCTTGGTGCACAGGGGAGGAGACGATGGCAGACATGGGTGCCGCCCCCCTCGCGGAGGTCAGCGCGGGAGCACGGCATGCCCCTCGGGACAGTGCCGCTCGGGTGAAGATCGTGCCGGTGCGCGGCTTGCCCCTGGTCGGCGCGGTGCTCGTCGGCTTGGTGTGGGCGATAGCCGCCAATGCACTTTGGGCCCTGGACTTCTTCCACGTCGTCGCGGGAGCGGTGTGGACTGTTCTCGACCTGTTCCTGGGCTTTGTCCTGGGCCCCACTCTGGGCCGGCTCTCGATCCCCGCTCGCAGCGAGTTCACCGCCCGGTTCATGCCCAAGATGGTGCTGATCATGCCGACGGCGGTGGTCTGCACCCTGGCCGCCGGATGGCAGCTCGCGCTGCACCTGGGGAACGTGCTGGCCAGCAGCCCCAACCACGGCTGGGTCGTGGCCTCGATGGTGGTGGTGGCAGTGATGGCCGTGATCGCTCTGGGGATCCTCGAACCGGCCAACATCGCGGTCCTGTTCGAGATGCGCAAGCCGAGGCCCAACGGTGAGGTCATCGCCCGGCTCATGCGTCGGTTCATCTTCACGGCTGGCATCACCGGCGCCATGCAGGTGGCGACGTTGGTCATCATGACCCGGCTGGCGACGTGATGAAGGCGAGCGACGTGACGATTCAGGGACAGGGCGATCTCCAGGACGTGCTGAGCCGCCGCCTCCCCCCGGTCGCAGAGCTCACCGTGGGATCGCTGGCGCTGATGCTGGTGGGGGGTGTCTACATCGGCGCCCACCTGCCGGGCAACGTACCCCTGCTCGTCCCGGCGGCGCTCCTGGTAGGAGGAGGGGTCCTGACCGCTGCGGCCCTCGGATTCATGATGCGGATCCCGG
>JAKAWF010000303.1 GCA_021817025.1 bacterium | reverse complement strand
AATCGCGAACCCCAAGGTAGCTACCAACCGATGGAAAGTCTGGCTGGCGGTGCCAGGATGCACGCAGTGGCGATCGTCGAAGCTGAACAGTGGCGCGTGGAGGTCGCATGCCACATCGGTGGCCCGGCGCCGCTGGATCTGCTCGTCCACCAGCTCGGCGATGCGGGGCCCGTGAGGGACGAGACGGCTCTTGCCAAACTTGCCGCCGCGCACTACGAGCAAGGAGCGCTCAGTGTCAACATCATCCAAGCGCAGACCGCACGCCTCGCCAGCCCGCAGTCCCAGCCCGTAGCAGAGAGCGAAGATGGTGCGATACGTGGGCCCCCGCTGGAGGGCACGGGAGTTGTCCGGCAGAGCGGCTGCGGCCTCCAGCAGCCGGCGAGCTTGGACGACATCGAAGAGGAACGGGATGCGCGCCGATGTCACTCGCCGCCGGGGCGTCCGTAGCGGCGAGGACTCCAGGAGCGCCTGGGTAACGGCCCAGCCGAACAGGCATCGGACTGTGCCCAGAAGATGATTGAAGCTGCGGGGACGCGTCCTGGGCCGGGAGGCCAGAAAGTCCTCGAGCAACGTCGGTGTGACCTGGTCCAGCACTAGGACATGGTGCGCCGCGGCGAACCGGACCAGGAGCCGCAACTCAAGCTCCTCACTTCGGTACTTGCGCCCGAGAGTCCGCTTGTGCGCCACGAAGCGCTCGGCCGCCAATCCCAGGCTCTCGGTCATCGGAGCACCTCCTCGCCATCACCGAGGGCGACCTGGCGGAGAGACCCGACCGCCACCTTGGCGTAAATCTGCGTTGACGCCGGAGAGCGATGCCCGATGAAGTCCCCGATGGTCTTCATCGGGAAGTCGGTGTCCACCAAGCGCTGCACGCAGGTGTGGCGCAGTGTGTGCGATCCCGGACGCGGAACCTGAACGCCAGCCTGCAGCAGGTAACGGCGCGCGCAGGACGAGACCGCTGCGGCCCCAATCGGGCGCAGCGGCGCCATCGCCCGAAAGAATACGTGCCGATCGGTTGTCTGAGGTCGGCCGTGTTGCAGGTAGTCGACGAGCGCCGCTCCTACCGATGTCGACAGCGGGAATGCCGTGGAGTGCCCCGCCTTGCGCTCCGGTATAGCCAGCCGCTCGCGCTTCCAATCAATGTCGTCGAGGGTCAAGGCCGCGACCTCTCGGCCGCGCAGGCCGTAGGTCACGAGCAGCAGCAGGAGTGCGTAGTCGCGCTTGCCGCATGGAGTGCGTCGGTCAACGCCGTCAAGCACCTCGCCCACCTCGGCCCAGGAGATGGACCGTGGGATGCCTGAGAGCCGGTATGCTTGCGGCCACTCCACCGCCCCGCTTAGGTCGCGGTCCACCAGGCCCTCGCGACGTGCGTAGCGCAAGAAAACACGCAGCACCCCACAGGCGCCTCTAACGGTGGTCTTGGCCAAGCCGGAGCCGGAGCGATCGGCGACGAAAGCGCTGAGCACCGCTGGGGACAGCTCCTGCAACCCTCCGACGCCGACCCTGCCGAGGTAGGCTTCGAAGCGATCCAGGTGGTGCCGGTACGAACGGAGCGAAGTAGGCCGTAAGCCCCGCTCTGAGACCAGATGGTCGAAGAACCCTGGTGCGGTCGCGGCGAAGGGAGCCTCCCGGTGCCGGCGGCCAGAACCCGCAAAGCCAGGAACAACACGGCCGAGCATTTGTTCGACTGGCCCTCGCACCTCCTTGGCGACTTCCAGAGCGGTCGCGCCCCCGCAGCGGGTACCCCGATGCTTGCCCACTTGCTGGGCCACGAAAGCGTCGACATGCGCTGGCAGATCGCTAGCCGTCGTTGCTCCCTGCAGGCGAGCGAACTCTCCGAAAGCTACCAGCAGCGGGACCCGACGCCATACCGACCGTGTCCCATACCCCTCCTCAGCCAACCAGGCGACATAGCCCTCAATCTCCGAGCCGATCCACGACCCGCGGACGCGATCGACCGTCTCAGGCTTGACGAAGTAGGCCTCCAACATCGTGCAACCTCCTGTCCATACGTGGGTAGAGGAAGCAGCCTCTCTTAGAACGCCAGCGTTATGTGCCCGGGTGAAGGCCGGTCGCCGCCCGTCCCCACTTTGGGAGCGGGCATGTCAGGGGCTGGGGCCACATAACGGAGTCGGCCACAGAAGCTGGACAACCTGAAGGCGGGGGTGGTCCGGCCGGACATCTACGATCCGGGTCTGAACCCCGCCTACCAGGAGTTGGGGGCGCACTACCGGTGCTACTCGATCCCTGCCGGGCCGGGCGGCCCAAGGACAAGCCGCAGGTGGAGCGAGCGATGCCCTACGTGCGGGACAGTTTCTTCAAGGGTCGGCAGTTCCAGAGCCTGGTGGAGATGCAGGCGGCGGCGGAGCGGTGGTGCCGGGAGGTGGCGGACCAACGGCCGCACCGGCGTCTGCCGGGGACGGTGGGAGAGGTCTTTTTCCGGGTGGAGCGACCCCGCTTGCTGCGACTGCCGGCGGAGCCGTTCGAGGTGGCCCATTGGGCCAAAGCGACGGTGCACCCGGACTGCCAGGTCCAAGTGCAAGGGATGCGGTACTCCGTGCCGTGGCGCTTGATTGGCCGGCGACTGGACGTGCGGGTGGGCGAGCGGGTGGTACGGGTGTACGACCAAGGAGTGGTGGTGAAGACCCACCTGAGAAGACGGGGTGAGCGGCGCTATCTCGATCCCGCGGACTTTCCCGAGCAGAAGGTGGCCTATATGCTGCGGACGCCCCTCTGGTGCCGGCGCCAGGCCCAAGCCTGGGCAGTGCGGTATTGCAGTTGGTGGATGAGCTCCTGGCGGAGCCGATGCCCCTGACCAGGCTGCGCCAGGCGCAGGCGGTGATCCGGCTCGGCGAGACCCACGGGGCGGAGCGGCTGGACCGGGCCTGCCGCCGGGCTCTAGAGGCGGACGCCAGCTACCGGACGGTGAAGAACTTGCTGGAGAACCCCCTGGTGGTGGACGAGGCCTCGCCGGATCTGAGTGCGGCGGGGGCCATGCTGAATGGGGCAGCGGCGCTGCTGGAGGGGGTGCTGTGAAGCCCGCTGAGTTGCAGACCCAACTCAAGACGCTGCGGCTGGGCGGGATGCTCCACACCTTGGAGCTGCGCCGAGTCCAGGCCGAGGAGCAGAGGCTGGGGCACCTGGAGTTCCTCGCCCTGTTGTTGGACGACGAGATTGACCGGCGGCAATCCAAGATGCTGGCCCAGCGCCTCCACCGGGCCCGTTTCGAAGAGGAGAAGACGCTGGAGGAGTTCGACTGGTCCTACAACCCCCAGATCCCAGCCGAGCAGCTGCGCAACCTGGCCACCTGCGGCTTCGTGGAGCGCCGCGAGTCCGTGCTCCTGTTCGGGCCGGTGGGAGTGGGCAAGACGCATGCTGCCCAGGCGCTGGGGCATGCCGCCTGCCGGGCCGGCCACACCGTGCTCTTCACCAAGACCACCGCCATGCTGCGTGACCTGGCTGGCGGACGGGCCGACGGAAGTTGGGAGCCCCGGCTACGCCGCTACCTTCAGAGCGACATGCTCATCCTGGACGACTTCGGAATGCGCGAGTTCACCCCCACCCAGGCCGAGGACCTCTACGAGCTCATCTGCGAGCGCTACCGCGCTGGCAGCATGGTGGTGACCAGCAACCGCTCCCCCCGAGACTGGTACGCCCTCTTCCCTAACCCGGTGCTGGCCGAAAGCGCTCTCGACCGCCTGGTGAACAGCGCCCACCACGTGACTCTCCGCGGCCGGACCTACCGGCCGCTGCGCCGCCCGGATGGCGGTGGGATGGTGCGCTTGGAGAGCGACGACGAACCAAACGGGCCCGATGACCACCCCGGCCCCGAAAAACGTGCCCCTGAGAAGGCCCAGGAGCCTCAGAGCCAAGGCCTCCCGATCCCAACAACCTCGACTCTTACTCCTCCAGGCGGCCGCTCGATGGCACGAAGGACGCGCGGATAGATACGATTCCCATGAACGGCACCGGTGGGTCTATTCCGTGACTGCGAGTGGACCCATTACGTGACCGCCGGTGGGTCTATTGCCTGGCGTTCGACAACTACCATTCGCATCGGGCTCCCCCTCGATGGTCTTTGGTTCACTCAAACCATCGTATGGGGAGCTTCTTCTGTCTCTGCGCCTGCTCAACCGCCGAAATCCGAGATGCTTCTCTATCTACAAGAAGGGGCTCAAACCCCGCCCTCAAACACGCTCTATAAACTCAAGTCACCCGCCATTCACGTCCCACAAGCCCGGATCACTGTCGAACTCGGGTCCGACATGTCGGCTTACCAGCACTCAACTTGGTAGCGCCTGGCCCTCGGGGTCGTGGAGCGCCTACTCGAAAAGCGCCGCAGCCAGCCCCTGGACGGTGTAGCCGATCACCTGACCCTCGGCCAGGAGTGGGTTGACCACGGTCCCGGCATCGTCCACGGCCACCAGGCGGTCCACCTCGACCCACCCGGTCTCCGGATCCAGCTCCACGGTGGCCACGCAGGCGGAGGAGCCGAAGGCCAGGCCGGGAAGCGTGAAGCGGCCGTCACCCCGGAGCTCGGGAAGGTCGTCCCTCGC
>JAKAWF010000015.1:301-25561 GCA_021817025.1 bacterium | reverse complement strand
TGCCCCACCGACCCCATCCCAGTCGCCGCCACCCTCCTGTGCACGCGTTCACCCAGCACCGCCGCATCCAAGGGGAGCGCGAGGGGAGCCCGCGTCCGGCACTCCGCCGCACCCGCCAGCCCACGGAGCGCCAGGGCGTCTCTTCTGCCCTCCCGGGTCGCCCAGACCATCGGCGCCCACGGGCCGGTGCCGCCCGCCCGCTGCCCCACCGACCCCATCCCAGTCGCCGCCACCGCCGGCTCACCAGACGCCTTCCGAGGAGCCCACTTCGCCTGAGTCGCCGCGAAGCGATCCAACTCCGGCTGTGGCGACTGCGCCACTCTTGTCGTCTAAGCCTTCGCAATTGCCAGAGCACCATGGTCGGCCAGCGCCGGGTGTGCCGGATGCCCAGACCCATCGGTCCCGTCCGCTCCCAGGGGCTGCCGGCACATTGGAGGTCCAGCGTGGGCAGCCCGGCTCGGACTCCCAAGCCCACGACTGAGCACCTGGCCATGAGTTCTGTCCGTAGACAAGACGCTGGTCAGGTCCGGCAGGCACCACCGATGCCCCGGCTTGGTCCCCTCGGGCGAGAGCCGTTGGGAGCTCATCCGGCATGGTCGGAAGTGCCGACCCGGCACTTCGCCGAGCCGCCCGGCGCCTGCTGGCCCGTGCCCTCCCGTCGCAACGTCTGCGGTGACGGGCGAGCGGAGCGGCACTTGACTCGGCCAGGGCTGCTTGCAGCCCTGGGATCTGGGCCAGGACGAGCCTGGCGGCTTGGTAGTCGACCCGGGCCGTGCCCGGGTCCAGGGGATCGCCAAAGGTCACGAAGGCGGCCAGAGCGGCCGCCACCAGGCCGCGGTCACCGACCAGACCACAGCTGGGGCAGCGATGGGTGCGCTCGGCCAGGGTCTTGGGCACCCGGGTCCCGCAGGGGCGGGGTTGCGACATGGCGGTGGGGCGGGTGGAGGCCTTGAGCGGGCCGGTGCCCGAGCTGAGGGCGGCGACGGCCTCGGCGCCAATCGCCGCCACCATCCTGCCGGGGGTGAAGGCCAGCATGCCGCGCTGCCAGCGGCGCACCCACAGTCTCATGTCGCCCTCTTCGACGAACCAGCTGGCGCCATGGGTGGCCACCACCCCGGCGGCGATGCGCCGAGCCCGGTCCTCCCTCGTCCTGGCGCGAGCCGCGGCGGCTCCGCGCCGGCGCCGGTAGGGGGAGGAGAGCTGGTCCCGGCGGTACGCCTGGAGGGGACGCCCGGCGGCTGGGGTCAGCCGGGGACCACAGCGCAGCTTGACGGTGGCCGCGGGCAGCCCCGCCTGCGCTCGCCTGGCGGCGCGGCGCAGCTCCCACGGGAGGCGGATGACCGCGACCGGCTCGGCCTGGTCCCTATGCCTGGGAGGCCGTTGGTTGGGGCCGCGACGCCGTGGTGAAGCCTGCGCGGACATCACCTCTGAGCATACTCCGTCAGGGGAACAACCGTACGCCACCATCTCGGCCTGCGTACTCCGCGAGACGCCTCCACATCCGGCGAGCATCCCCCAGCGGATCGAGGCCAGAACTCATGGCCATCTGCTCAGATGCTCGTACACTCAGGTGAGCAGAGCTGGGGCAAGGAGGCATCCAACGATGGCAAAGACGGCAACCAAGGCCCGTTCCACGACCAGCCGCGAGCCGGCCCAGAAGTTTGTCTACGACTTCGAGGAGGGCGGGGCCGAGATGCGTGCCCTGCTTGGGGGCAAAGGGGCCGGGGTCGCCGAGATGACCAAGGCGGGAATGCCAGTGCCGCCCGGCTTCACGATCACCACCCAAGCCTGTCTCACATACCTCGGCTCTGGGGGATTCCCAGGGGGCATGCTGGAGGAGGTCAGGCAGCACCTCCGCGGCCTCGAGGGGCGGGCCGGCAAGCGCCTGGGTGACGAGCGCAACCCGCTGCTGGTATCGGTGCGCTCCGGCGCCGCCTTCTCCATGCCGGGCATGATGGACACCGTCCTCAATCTGGGGCTGAATCGCCGAACCCTGGAGGGGTTGGCGGAGCGCACCGGAGATCGGCGCTTCGCTCTGGACGCCTACCGGCGCTTCATTCAGATGTACGGCCGGATCGTGCTCGGGGTCGAGCCTGAACTCTTCGACACCGAGCTCGAGCGGGCCAAGCGGAGCGCCAAGGTGAGCAGCGACGCCGAGCTCTCGCCGGAGGTCCTGGAGAGGCTTTCGGATCGCTTCCGGGGGATCGTGGAGGAGCACACTCATGGTCCCTTCCCGGAGGATCCCTGGGATCAGCTGACCAGGGCGATCGCCGCTGTCTTCGACTCCTGGAACGGACGCCGCGCGATCGCCTACCGCGAGTTCAACCACATCCCGCACGACCTGGGCACCGCCGTCAACGTGCAGGCCATGGTGTTCGGCAACATGGGCAGCGACTCGGGGACCGGGGTCGCCTTCACCCGGGACCCCGCCACCGGGGAGCGGCGGATGTTCGGTGAGTACCTGCTCAATGCCCAGGGCGAGGACGTGGTGGCGGGGATCCGGACCCCCCAGCCCATCGACACCCTGGAGCGGGACCTGCCCGAGGTCTATGCCAGTTTCGCCGCGATCGCGGCGCGGCTGGAGCGGCACTACCGGGACGTCCAGGACATGGAGTTCACGATCGAGCAGGGCCATCTGTACATGCTCCAGACCAGGACCGCCAAGCGGACGGCGGCGGCCGCTGTGAAGATCGCCGTCGACATGGTGGGGGAGAGGCTCATCAACAAGGACGAGGCGCTGCGGCGGGTGGATCCCGACCAGGTTGACCGCCTCCTGCATCGCGCCATCGACCCCAGTGCCCAGGTCAAGGTGCTGGCGACGGGGCTGGCCGCCTCGCCCGGAGCCGCCACCGGGGTGGCGGTCTTCGACGCGGACCGGGCGGAGGCGATGGCCAAGGCCGGCAAGCAGGTCATCCTGGTCCGAATCGAGACCAATCCCGACGATGTGCACGGCATGATCGCGGCCGAGGGGGTGCTCACGTCGCGGGGTGGTCGCACCTCCCATGCGGCGGTAGTCGCGAGGGGCATGGGCAAGCCCTGCGTCGCTGGCACCGACGCGCTCAAGATCGACCTGATCAGGCGTCGCTTCGAGGCCGGCGGGGTGGTGGTCAAGGAGGGGGATGTCTTCACCATCGACGGCAGCACCGGCCGGGTCATCGAGGGGGTTGTCCCCACCATCGAGGCGGGCGTTTCCGGGGACCTGGAGAAGTTGCTGAAGATGGCGGACTCGGTGCGGAGACTGCGTGTCTACGCGAACGCGGACACCCCCGAGGACGCTCGCCGCGCCCGTCAGTTCGGCGCCCAGGGGGTGGGGCTCTGCCGCACCGAGCACATGTTCATGCAGCAGGACCGCCTCCCCTACGTGCAGGAGATGATCCTGGCCCAGGACATGGCTGATCGCCGGGCGGCGCTGGCCAAGCTTCTGCCCTTCCAGCGGGCTGACTTCATCGGCATTCTGGAGGTGATGAAGGGCCTGCCGGTGATCATCCGTCTGATCGACCCCCCGCTGCACGAGTTCCTACCCGACCATGATCAGCTGCTGGTCGAGGTCACGCAGTTGCGCGCCTCCAAGAAGTCGGGGAAGAAGCTGCAGCGGGCGGAGCGGATGCTGGCCGCGGTCGAGGAGCTGCGGGAGCAGAATCCGATGCTGGGCCTGCGCGGGTGCCGGCTGGGGCTGCTCCACCCGGAGATCATCGAGATGCAGGTCAGGGCCATCGCGGAGGCCACCTCAGAGCTGCGCCGGCAGCGGGTCAAGGCGGTTCCGGAGATCATGGTGCCCCTGGTGGGGGTGGCCGAGGAGCTGCGGCGCTCCCGCGACACCATCGAGTCGACCCTGAAAGAGGTGGCGCGCGAGCAGGGGGTGCGCTTCGACATCAAGATCGGGACCATGATCGAGGTGCCGCGGGCGGCGCTCACCGCCGGCCAGGTGGCGCAGCACGCGCAGTTCTTCTCCTTCGGCACCAACGACCTCACCCAGATGGCCTACGGTGTCTCCCGGGACGACGCGGAGGGGAGCTTCCTGCGCCAGTACGTGGCCGACGGGATCATTCCCTCCAACCCGTTCGAGCATCTCGACCCCGAGGGGGTCGGGCGGCTGATGGGATTCGCGGTCAAGGAGGGCCGGGAGACGACGCCCGATCTGGAGATGGGCATCTGCGGCGAGCACGGGGGCGATGCCCAGTCCATCGCCGTCTGCGAAAGGCTGGGGCTGGACTACGTGTCCTGCTCGCCCTTCCGAGTCCCCGGGGCGCGCCTGGCCGCCGCTCGGGCGCGGCTTGCGAGCGGAGCTGCCAAGGACGTCTGACCCGGGCTCAGGTGGCCCTGGCAGCCTTACCCGATCGGACCGTCCGGCAGTACGTAGAGCCGGACGGTCGACCAGGCCACGGGGCGGGTCTCAGCTGCGTCCGGTGGCTGGTCCGAGATGACGACATTCCAGACCTGGGTGGTGCGTCCAGGATGGATGGGACGGGCGATCGCCATCACCTCACCCTCCCCGATGGCGCGCAGGAAGTTGGTGTGGTTGTCCAACCCCACCACCCTGCGGGAGCTGTTGAGGCTGGCTCCGATGGAGGCGGCGCTCTCCGCCAGAGCGGCCCAGACGCCGCCGTGGACGATCCCGTAGGGCTGGAGGTGGCGGGGCTCTATCCGGAGCTTGAGCATCACCATCTGGCCTGAGGCGGAGACTATATCGATCCCCAGCTCTCCATCGAAGCCGGCTGCGATCCGGCTGAGCTCCAACGCCACGTCAAGCGGCTCTCGACCCGGCACGGGGCTGCTCACAGCTGCAGCGCCTTGGGGACCAGGAACTCCTCTAGGCCATAGCGGCCGAACTCGCGGCCGTGGCCCGACCGCTTGACTCCTCCGAAGGGGGCTGAGCTGCTGAAGGCTCCTCCGTTCACCTCCACGGTGCCGGCCCGGAGCCGGCGAGCGAAGCTGATCGCCCGCTGCTTGTCGGCGGACCAGACGGCTGCGGCCAGCCCGTAGGGAGTGCCGTTGGCGATCTCCACCGCCTCATCCTCGCTGGCGTAGCCGATGATCGCGAGCACCGGTCCGAAGATCTCCTCCTGGGCGATCGCCATCTCCGGTCGGACGTCGGTGAAGATGGTTGGGAGCACGTAGTAGCCGGAGTCCATCCCCGGGGGAGGCTCAGCTCCTCCCAGCACCAGCCGGGCGCCCTCCGACTGCCCCTGGCGGATGTATCCCCGGACCCGTTCCAGCTGGGCCGCGGAGGCCAGCGGCCCCAGCCGGGTCCCCTCGTCCAAGGGGTCGCCCGGAAGGAGCTTGCGAGCGGCGGCCACCGCGGCCTCGGCCGCTTGCTCCTGGGCGGCTCGGGGAACCAGCAGGCGGGTCAGGGCGGTGCAGGTCTGGCCGGAGTTCAAGAAGGCGTTGTAGACAGCGAACTTGGCCGCGGTGGCCCAGTCGGCGTCCTCCAGGGCGAGGCTCGCGGACTTGCCGCCCAGCTCCATGGTCACCGGGGTGACCCGGGCCGCGGCCAGCTCGGAGATCCGCATGCCCGCTCCGGTCGATCCGGTGAAGGAGATCTTGTCGACCAGGGGGTGGCCCACCAGTGCTTCACCCGCAACCCGACCCTCGCCCACCAGGACGTTGAGCACGCCCCGGGGGAGGCCGGCGGCCTGGGCCACATCGGCCAGCATCAGGGCGGTCAGGGGAGCCACCTCGCTGGCTTTGAGAACCACCGTGCAGCCGGCCGCCAGCGCCGCCGCCACCTTGGCCATCACCTGCTGCAGCGGGTAGTTCCAAGGGGTGACAGCCGCGACCACGCCGACAGGCTCCTTGATGACCAGGCAGTTGCCGATCGTCTCCTGGAAGGGATAGGAGCGGAGCACCTCGCTGATGTGGGCGGTGATCGCAAGCGGGTTGCCGACCTGGATCGCCCTGGAGTGGCGTATCGGGGTGCCCACCTCTCTGGTGATCGCCTCGGCGAACTCCTCCGCTCGATCCCGCATCCCCTGGGTCAGCCGATCCAGGTGGTCCGCGCGCTCATCGGGGGTGCTCCTCGCCCATTCCGGCAGGGCCCGGGCGGCCGCCACCACTGCCCGGTGGACATCCTCCGGGCCCGCCGCCGCAACCTCCGCCAGGACTGTCCCGGTGGCGGCCTCGTGGACCAGGATCCGGCCACCGCCGGGCGGCTCGGAGAACTCCCCGTCGATGAAGACTTCGCTGGCGTGCCGGAGGATCGCAGGGTTGGGCTGGCTCAACCCCGGACCTCTCTGGCGGCCGCGGCCGACCTCATCTCCGACCCCCTCAGAGTGTCCACCCGCCCCGCCGCGGTGGCGTGGTGGCCCAGGGTGCGGCAGCTCGTGCGCTGGGGGTCGGGGAGCAGGGCGGCGGGGGGCGCCTCCATCTGCCGGCGGCAGCGGGCCCGCTCGCGCTTGCCGGGGCGGGACAGGGCCACGACTCCGGCCGCCGCCTCAGGCCCCGGCAGGTGTTTCATCAGCTCTTCGGACGGGGTCACGACCCGGGTGCCGCCGAAGCCCCCGGTGGCGCATCACCATGATCGGCCACCACCCGGACCTGGGCCAGGCGCCAAAACATGATCCCCACCACCCGATGGTAGCAAGAAGGTCTCGACGGAATCGGCCGGGGGACACATAATGTGCCCAAAGCCAAGGAGGAGTCGACGTGAGCATGGCGCCCGCGATGGTCCCACCGGCGAGGTCTGAAGCGGAGGCCCTCACCACCCCACGTGGGGTTGTGCGCCGGGTCTCGGTGGCTGGCGGCTCGGCGCGGGTTCGGAGCCGCCTCCATCACCGGATCGGGGGCGGGACAGCGGCGCGGTGAAGAGCCAGCGGCAACTCGCCCCCTGGCTCTCGCAGCCTGCCATCCATGCGGTGGGCCGGGTGACCGGCCGTCGCGCCGGCCGGGGAGATCCTGGCCGCAAGCGGCGCATGCACCGGGACGCTCGCCGTGAGCAGCTGCTGGACGCGTGCCTGCAGGCTTTCACGTCTCGCGGCCTGGAGATGACCACTATGGACACCATCGCCGCCCAGGCGGGGGTGAGCAAGCCCTTGGTGTACCGACACTTCCAGAACCGCTATGAGGCGTTGCTGGCGGTGGTGGAGCAGCAGAGTCAGCTGCTACTGGAGGCGATGGGCTTGGCCGAGGCTCAGTCCGAGTTGCCCACCTTCGAATTCCTGCTCGACCACTTCCTGCGGTATGCGTCCGATTCGCCAGCTGGCTTCCGGCTCCTGTTCCAGCTCGTGGACGCCAATCCGGGCGCTGCCAGGCGCCGTCTGGAGCGGCTCCGAGAGCAGTTGGGCAGGGCGCTCATGGCAGCCCTGCTGGCGGCGGCCGCCAGCTCGGGCCTGGCGGCGGACGGCAATCGGGCAGACTGGATGGGGGAGCTGATCGTCTCCATCCTGGAGGGGGTGGCCAGCGGGCTCGCCAAGGGGGAGGACCCATCGCAGCGCTCTACAACTCTGCGCCGGCTGTTGCGGTCGGACTGGGTGGTGTCGTCCCTGATGGAGGTTCCTCCGCGGGAGGATGCGAGCGCCCTTGGGGCCGGGATCGGCGCGTCCCCACAGTGAAGTGGCGCTAGAGTCTGGGTCGACATGCACAGGTGGTCTCCGACCGGTGAGCCGCGCTGACTGGGCAGGCCTCCCGGATCTCCTTCTTCGAGCCGTGCGGGGATCTCACCAGCCCGATCGCGCATCCGTTTCCCTTCGGGCCACGGTTGAGCCGCCGGGTAAATGCGGATGGACATCTGGGCTCCCTCGTTGAGGATGCCCGCATTGATGGCTCAGTGCCCGCCGCCCGCTCCCAGGGTGGTCAGGAGGTCGCTCCTGGGCTGCTCGACCGCAGCCGTCGGCCGTCGCGGCCACGGGAACTCCTGGGCGGCACCGGGCCGGGCGGCCCGCCCCCGGTGGCTGACCTCTCGGCCGGAGGCAAGGGCCGGGAGGTGTGCCTTCGGACTCGGCGATGGAGAGTGGATATGGCCATGAGCCAATCCGGTTGGTGGTAGTCGGATTGGAGCAGGGGAGCGGCGCCGAGTCGGCGTGGCCGCCCGAGGTGACCGGTCCGACCCGCCTGGTCGGCGGGCCGGGTGGCGGGAACACTGAGACCCTGGTCGAGCTTGCGGCTGGGTGGCTGAGGAAGGGCCAGGATCCACACCGGCTGGTGGTGGTCACCCGAAGCCACACCAGCGCCCGGGACCTTCGGGGTAGGATCGAAGCGCGCCTGCCGGTCGTTCACCCCAGGCCGCGGGTGCTGACCCATGAGGGCCTCGCTCGCACCGTCCTGGCCGACGCCGCGGTCGCGCCTGGGCTGACCCGTGGGCTGGACCGAATCGGGGAGTGGCTGGCGATGCGGGAGGCCCTTCAGCGGGCGCTGCCCCTGATTTCGACGCTGCGGCCTCTGGCTGACGATCCGGCTTGCGTGGAGGACTCGCTCGAATTCGTCTCCATGGTCAAGCAGTCGCTGGTCGGCGCCGGCCTGCTGGCGGAGAGGTTGCGCCACGAGCGTGGTCTCCTCCCTGAGCTGGCGGTGGTGGCGGCGTGCTACGAGACCGTCCTGGGGGAGATGGGCGCCCGCGACACTCGGGACCTGGTCGCGGATGCCCTCGCCTGTCTGGAACGGGCTCCGACCCTGATGGCCAACTGGGCTGATCTGCTGCTGGTGGACGAGGCGGAGGATCTGACCCCAGCTCAGTGGTACCTGCTGCGGGAGCTGGCGCGTCGACTCTCCGCCCCCCGGCGGGCGCTCCTGGCGGGCGACCCCGGACTCGCTGTTCCCGCCTTTCGCGGTCCCTCCAGCCGCTTCTTCGAAGAGGTCTTTGCTCGCGAGCTCAGCCCGCAGGAATGGGTCCTGCCGGGTTCCACTCCGGCCTGGGTGGACCGGTTGTCGACTTCCTTGGGGGTGCCGCTGGCGGCGGATCTGACCAGTGGTGGGCTGGGAGCGGCGCCCCGGGGGCAGGGCGCCGCCTCCGCGCAGGGGCTGCTCTGGGTTGCCCCCGACGAGACCGCGGAGGCGTTCGCGGTCGCTCGCGAAATTCAGAGGTCCAGTCTGGATGGCGAGGTCGGCTACGACGAGGTGGCCGTGCTGGTGCGAAGTGCCGCCTCCCAGTTGGGCCCGCTGGTGGAGGCGATGGCCGCGATCGGGGTGCCCCACCGCCTGGAGCGATCCCGATGGACGGCCAGCCTGGCGGTGCATCTGGTCGGGCTCTGGCTACGGGCTCTGTGCAATCCTCACGATGAGGAGCCGCTGCTGCGCCTGCTGGCCGAAGGCCCCCATGCGACCCCCCCCGAGGAGCTCATCAGGCTGCGCCGACTCGCGGCCCGCCGCCAGGAGGCCCTGGCGAGAACCCTTTGGCGAGAGGCTGAGGGGGCTGACGAGGATGACCCGGGCGCGGACGGCGGCCTCGTGGTGGCCCGCTGGTGGCGTCGGTTGGGGGGCGGCAACCCCGGTCTGGCCGAGGCTGCGATGACGCCGGGCGACTTCCGGATGGTGCTGGCGGACATCCTGGTGGGCAGTGGGCTGGCCGGCCTGGCACTCACCGATCCGGACACCGCGGCGGCGCTGGCGCGACTGAACCTGGCGGTGGACGACGCGGCGGCAGCCCGGGCCCGCATGGGCTTTCCGGAGGCGAGCTTGAGGGAGTGGCAGGAGCTGTTGCAGATCGGGATCCGGCGCGCGGGCTGGGACACCGAGAAGCTTGCTCAGGCCCGGTCTCCCGAGGTCTCGCTGTTGACCATTCACCAGGCCAAGGGGAGGCGGTGGCGGAGAGTTTTCATCACCGGTCTGGCCGACGGGACATTTCCCCAGCGGTCCAGCGACCGGGGCCTGCTGGGCCCCGACGACACGCAGCGGCTCCTGGAGGCGGTGCCGGAGCTGGAGGATGCTCTGGGTGGGCCCGGCCACCGACTCGAGCGGGAGCGCAGGCTGCTCTTGGTAGGGGCCACCAGGGCCACCGAGCAGGTCGTCTTCTCCTGGGCTCAGCGGTACGCGGACCGACCCTCGGAGCCCTCCCCGTTCGTGGCCCATCTGCTGCGCGCGGGCCTGTCTGAACAGCCCGCTCCCAGCGCTCATCCGGTGACCGCCACGGACTGCCTGGCGGGCCTGGCGGTGGCCCGCCCGCGTGCCCTGGGGGAAGCGCCGCTGGAGCCATCGGCGGGGGCCCTGGCGTTGGGCGATCGGGTCCTGGAGTTGCGAGAGTCACTGAAGCCCTGGGACCCGGTGACGGCGGTCGCTGCCGGGGCCGGCCTGGAGCTCAGCCCGACCAGCGTGCGGGCATGGCTGGCCTGCCCGCGGCTCTTCTACTATCATCGGCTCCGCCTGCGCCAGACGGATGCGCTGCCTGTGGTGCTGGGCACGGCCGCGCACCGGCTCCTGGAGCTGGTGCGAGAGCGGCTCCCCGAAGGTGCCGACCAGCCGGCCTTCGCCGAGCTGGCGGCGGGGATCGCGGCTGTGGAATTGATGCCGACTGTGCGGGCTCGGTTGCTGGACCCCCTGGGGAGCCTGTACGTGGAGTCATGGCTGAACCATCTGATCTCGCGCTGGGCCGAGCGGGTGATCGGTCCCGGGAGGGAGGCCGTCGGTACCCAGCTGGCGAGTGAGGTTGCCTTCCGTTTGGGGCGGGAGGGCTGGAGTCTGGTCGGGCAGATCGACGCCCTGTGGCGGCACCCCGACGGTGAGCTGGAGGTGGTCGACTACAAGACCACCAGTGCCGCCCCGCCCTCGGAGCGGGCGCTGCGCGCCCAGGTCTTCGGCCAAGCCAGCGACGGCCCCACCGACTGGCAGCTCCCGATCTACACCATCGCGGCCGGCGAGGGAGGGTTTGCCGGCTTGATCGGGTCTGAAGTCCCCGCGCTGGCCCGCAACTGGTATCTCGGGCTCGACTCGGCGCCCTCGCGAGCCGCTCCGGTGCCGGCCCGCGGCTTTCGGCTGGACGGTGAGACAACCCCCGCCGGCAAGGGAGAGACAGGGCTCAGTCACCAGGACCTGGAGTGGGTGGGGCAGGAGCTGAACCGCCAGGTGGCGCTCATCCAGATCGGCCTCCACCCAGCCCAGCCGCGCCACGACGTTCGCACCTGCCGGGCGTTCGGCGGTTGCGCTCTCGGCTTCTGTTGTGATGGGGAGGGGACGGTGGGCGGCGGCTCGAGCGTGCCCGGGCCGCGACCGTGACGCCCGAGGAGAGTCTGCTGGCGGGGTTGACCGCCGCACAGAGGGAGGTCGTCGAGCAGCGCGGCCGCGGCCCGGTCAAGGTGGCGGCGGCTGCGGGCAGCGGCAAGACCAAGACCATGGCCGCCCTCTACGCTCTCCGAGTCGGCGAGGGGGTCCACCCCTCCAGGATCATGGCCGTCACCTTCACGGACCGCGCTGCGGTCGAGCTGCGTCAGCGGATCGTGGCGACCCTGGAGGGGGCTGGGATCTCGGCTCCCGGCGGACCTGACAGCCCCCTGGAGGGGGCTTGGATCGGCACCTTTCACCAGCTGGCCCGCCGTCTGCTGGGCGAGCAGCCGTACCTGGCGGCGCTCCCCGGCGACCTCTCCTTGGTCGACGAGGTCGAAGCCCAGGTGCTGCTGGGGGAGGCCGCCGAATTCGTGAAGGGCCAGTTTGCGGCTCGGCAGGGGCCGGGGCGGTGGCTTCCCGAGCGGCCGGACCTGCGGGCCATGCTGGGCCTCGTCGACGGCGGCGCCGCCGCGGTCACCAAGTTGCGGTCCACCGACTTGGACCCTTCGGCCTGCCGGCTGCTGTCGCTCGAGGCCTATCGGCGCTTCGAGGCCGCGGGCGACCCGCCCCCGCAGCTGGCCTGGCATCGTTGCGCCCTGGAGGTGACGGTTGCCATCTGGGAGGAACTGGAGCGCCGCCTGGTCGCCCAGCGCGCCCTGGACTTCGACGGTCTGCTGCGGCAGGCGCTGGCCGCCCTACGGGACTCGCCCAGGCTGGCGGCGTGGTGTCACTCCAACTTCCAGGTGATCATCGTCGACGAGTACCAGGACACCAGCACCGTGCAGAACGCGCTCCTGGAGCAGCTGGTCGGGGGGCGGGAGGAGTTCTACGTGGTGGGGGATGCTCGCCAGTCGATCTTCGCCTTCCGGGACGCCAAGCCCGGGGTCATGGCCCAGGCGGCCGGGCGGGCGTACTCGCTCTTTCTCAACCACCGCTCACTGGCCCCCATCCTCGCCGCCGCGGACCACATCATCCGGGGCGACCCTCAGTTTGCCGGGGACCAACCAATGGAGGTGGGCCGGGCCCGGGGCCGACCCCAGCCCGTGCTGCTGGGGCTGGCCCCCGCGGTGGAGGCGGAGGCGGAGGGTATCGCCCAGGCTTTGGAGCTGCTGCGGCGCGGCGGCATCACTCACCCCGACGGCACCCATCAGGAGGTCGAGTACGGCGACATGGCGGTGCTCGCCTACACCTTCAACCGCCTCGGTCCGGCGCTGGAGGAGGCGCTCCGTCGCCGCCGGATCCCGTTCCAGACCGCGACTGGGGGCCTGCTCGACCGGCCCGAGGTCAAGGACGCGCTGGCGCTGCTCCGGCTTCTCAACGACGACGCTGACGACCAGGCCTGGGTGCGGGTCCTCCAGAGCCCCTGGATACGCGTCTCCGACCGTGACCTGCTGGCCCTGGTGGGCGACGCGAAGCGACCCGCGGCCGCGCTCGGAGAGCGGGTCAGAGCCGGCCTGCAGGCTGGTGGGGACGGGCTTCACCCGGGCCTGCGGCGTCGGCTCGATCGGCTCCTCGAGGTCACGGAGGAGCTTCGCGCTCGAGCCCTGGTCAGACCGGCGGCCGAGGTCCTCTCCACCGCCTTGGATCGGAGCGGGCTGCTGGCTCACCACCAGGCTCGCGCCCTGGCCGGGGATCCGGACGGGCAGCGCTCCCTGGCCGCTCTGCGGGACCTCCAGCGGGTCGCGCTCCAGGCCCAGGCCGCGGGCCGCTGGCTGGGGCTGGAGCGTCTGCTCGGTCGGATCGCGTCGATCTCCGACGCATCCGGCCGGGCCGAGCCGGCTCCGCGCGGCCCGGAGCAGGTGGTGACCCTCAGCACCATTCACCGGGCCAAGGGACTGGAGTGGCCGGTGGTGGTGCTGGCGGACTGTCGGCCCCATCACGAGAGGTCCCGTCCGGTGGTCCTCTGGGACCGGGTGGAGGCAGCCATCGTGATGAGCCGAGTGGGAGACGACGAAACTGAGGCCGGCGCTCGCTGGAAGCAGTCCGCGGAGGCCGCCGTGGCCCGTGACGAGCACCGCCGGCTGGTCTATGTGGCGATGACCAGAGCCCGCGACCTCCTGCTGGTGACAACCACCAGGCCCGGTGTCAAGGGCGCCGCGGCGCAGCTGGATCAGGTGCTGGAAGAGCTGTGGCAGGGCGCCGTTCCCAAGAGCGAGTACGCGGAATTGGTGGGCGCCTTGGCGGCGCGGGAGCCTTGGGTCTCCTCCCTGCCCGGATTCCCGCAGGCGGTGGAGCTGCCGTGGCTGACAACGCCGGCGGTGTCGCTCCCGGGCGTCCCGGAGGGTCGGCCACCTTCCCTCGGCGATGATCCGGCAGTGCTCGAGCAGCGATGGCGGGTGCTCGCGGCGCGGCCGGGTCCCGCCCCATCGGGCCGCTTCGACCGTCCCCAGCAGTTGAGCTTCAGCGCTCTCCGAACCATGGCCAGGTGCCCGCGCCAGTTCTGGTTTCGGCACGTGGCCAACTTCCAGGCCCAGGACCAGGATGCACCCCCGGGCGAGGAGGACACCGAGGATCCAGCGGTGAGCCCGGCAACCGCCAGATCGGGAGCCCTCGAGATGGGCACCCTGGTGCATCGAATCCTGGAGGACGCCCATCGCCAGAGGCGCGACCTCGGTCCACGGGCGGCCGACCTGGAAATCCTCCTGGCGCCCCACCGGCACGCCCTCGGGCCGGAGCAGGCAGCCGAGGTGGAGCTGATGCTGCGCGGCTATGCGGGCCTGGCGGTGGCGGGCCTGCCCACGGTCGGTGTCGAGTTGGCCTTCTCGTGGCGCGAGTGGGCCGGAGCGGACCTCCCCCCCCTGGTCGGGGCCATCGACAGGGTGGCCAGGCTCCCGTCGGGAGAACTGCTGGTCATCGACTACAAGACCAACCTCCGGCTCACAGAGGCCGAGCTGGCCGACTACGGGCATCAACTGCGGCTCTATGCGGCCGCCCTCCAGGCCGGGCTGTTGGGGGAGCCAGCCGCTGCCAGGGCTGCAATTCTGCTGCTGCGGAGCGGCGAGCTGCGGGAGGTGGACTGCGGGCATGGGGCCATGCGGCTCAGCTTGGCCTGGGCGCGCAGCCAGGCCGAGCGCGCCAGCTCAGCGGCCGCCATGAGCGGGCTGGGCCACCCGGATCGACCCTGCCAGGGCTGTCAGTTCGAGAGCTTCTGCCCTGAGCGCAGGCGCCCCCAGGGAGCTGGGACCGGTGCTGGCTAGGCGCCCAGCCGGAAGAGTTGCTGCAGCTTCATGGCCAGCCCCATGTCCCCTTTGACCTTCAGCTTGCCGGTCATGAAGGCCATGGTCCCATCGAGCCGACCCGAGAGCAGCTTCACGAAGTTCTCGTCGCCCAGGGTGAGGGTGATGTTGGGGCTCGCCGCGTCGCCGTCGTGAACCTGACAGGCACCGTCCTTGATCTCCACGTACCAGTGACCGCCGGTCGGGCCGGAGATGTCCCACTGGAAGATCGCAGTCACGCCCTGGGCCTTCTCGGGTTGGAAGGCGCCGGGGATTCGGTCCATGATCTCCTGGGGCGTCAACTCGGCATCAGCCATCAATTTCTCTCCTCGTGAGCAACATCTGAGGGCGCTCGGGAGCGGCCTCTTCGACCGCTCAATGGTATCGGACCCCTATTTCGAGGCGGGCTCGTGCATCCTGGCCGTCCCCTGGTCGAGCAGGGTCAGCGGCCAACGCTTGGGCCGCTTCAGGTAGCCGATGTTGGCCCGCAGCGCCTTGGGCTGGAATCCAAAGTGGGCCCGGACCGCGTCCACGGTGGTGACACTGGGCTTGCCCAGCATGTCCAGCTGTTGGGGGGTCACCAGGGGGTTTCGCATGAGCTTGTCCATCAGGATGGCGCCCGGTCGGATCAGGCGGGGGTCCAGGTGCAGTGGTCTGCGCCGAGCGATCCCGAACCACTCCTTCCCGGTGGACTCCGCCACGGCCAGGGTGATCTCCTCCAGAGTGAGCTGCTCGGGCCCGCCGATCTCATAGATGCTGCCGGCCCGTTGCGGCTCTTCCACCGCCGCGCGCAGGCAGCGGGCGACATCGTCCGCCGCGATGGGCTGGAAGACCGCCGTGCCGTCGCCGGGGATGACCAGGAATGGGGCCGGCAGGCTGATCGCCTTGGCGAGCAGGGTGAAGAAACCGTCGCCCTCTCCGAAGATCACCGAGGACCGCAGGGTCACCCACTCCAGCCCACTTCCCTGCACCCACTGCTCGCCCTGCCACTTGCTGAACAGGTAAGGGAAGGCGGGATCGGGTCCGGCCCCGATCGCGGAGAGCTGGACCACCCGCCGAACCCCGGCGCGCTGGGCGGCCTGGACCACGTTGGCGGTGCCCCGGCTGTTCACTGAGGCGAAGGTCTGGACCCCCTTGGCCCGGATTATGGCGACCAGGTTGACCACGACGTCAGCGTCGCGGAAGGCCTCCTCCAGCCCTTCCCCGGTGACCACGTCGCCGAAGGTCACGGAGAGCCCCGGCGGCAGGGCGACCGGGCGCGCGCCGCGCCCGATCACCCTGAGCTCGTGCTCCGACTCCAGCAGCAGCGGCACCAGATGCGAGCCGACAAAGCCTGAACCGCCGGTGATCGCTACTCGCATGGATGGCTCCCTGGGGTCAGCGCTTGGGACTGCGGCGCCGGGTGGCCACCTTGCCGGCCACTGAACCCTTGAGGGCTGTGGCCGGGTAAAAGCGCACCCTCTGGGATGCCGGCACCCGCACCATCTCCTGGGTCTGGGGGTTGCGGCGCACTCCAGCCGCGGTCGGGCGGACCTTCCAGCGGCCGAATCCGGCGATGGACACCTCCTCGCCCGCCTCCAGGCGTTGCCCGATCAGGTCGAAGATCAGCTTGAGGGTGTCGTCAGCCATGGCGAAGTTCTGGAAGATGGGCTCGCCGGTGCCGTCCTCGTATTGAACGACGACCTTGCTTTGTAGGGTCTTGGCCAACTCGCGACGATTCATAGACAAGCCTCCCGGTACTGCGGCGGTGAACGTTCTCCGCTTGATGTAAGGGATTTTAGTCAGATTGGCGGAATCGCTGCAGGGCTCGAAGCAGAATTGGAGGAGGTCTTCGCGGGCGCGCAGTTGGCCGGGCCGTCGTCAGCTGGCCAGGCGCACCCACCCCGGTTCCGGTGGCCCGGGGGCAGCGAGCGGGGTGGGGATTGATTGTGCGAACGAGTGTTTGTATAATCAGTGAACGCCTCGCTGTCCTCTGCGCTGCTGCTTCTTGGCGATGGCCGTCAGTGGGTTTGGATTTGCCTGTAGAGAGTTCCGGGGCCAAGGCGCCGAGTGACCAGTCTGGTTCGCTGCAGCTTGCCCTGCAGGCGCTCGATCGCAGATACGGGAAGGGGGTGCTGCGCCGCGCCGAGGCGTTCGTGCTGACCGGCATGGAGACGGGGGTGGGGCCCCTCGACGCGCTCATTCCCTGTGGGGGTCTTCCTAGGGGCCGGCTGAGCTGGCTCTCAGGGGCACCCGGGGAAGGCGCTTTCGAACTCAGCCTGGCAATGCTGGCGAGGATCTCGAACACCGCACCGGTGGCGGTGGTGGATTTCGATCAGCTGCTGGATCCCGGAGACATCCAGGACTATGGCGGGGATCTGGCCAGCTGTTGGGTGGTGCGACCGCGACTTCCCCAGGCGGGCTGGGCAGCCGCTCGCTCCCTCATCCGGGCGGGGGTTGAGTTCTGCGTGCTGCTGGCAAGGGAGTGGGGGCCGGTCAGCCGGGCGGCTGCATCCGCCTTGCTGGCGGCTGTCGAAGAGCGCAACTCGGTGGCGCTGCTGGGGGGTGGGTTGATCATCGCCCAGGAGCTCTCGGGCCGAGTTGGGATCGAGCTCGCCTGTGAGCGTCGGGGGTGGGTCACGACCCATCAGGACGTGTCGGGCATCCAGCTGCTGGTGCGGGTCGCCCGCAGCCGGCTTGGTCCGCCCGGCCGAAGCTGCCGGCTCCAGATCGACTTCCCCCGCGTCTATGCGAGGGCTGGGGTGCTGGCGCCGGCTGTGGCTGGCAGTGATGCCGGCGGGCTGGTCGATGGGGGAGAGAGCCCGGCCCAGGAGATGGGGTGAGCCCCGGAGGAGCGTCAAGGGTGGCCTGCGTCCGCTTTCCTCACCTGGCCCTGGTGCTGGCCTGGCGGGCTCATCCTGAACTCGCCCAGGAGGCGGTGCTGGTGGGCTCGCGGGATCGGGCAGGGCGGATGGTGGTGCTGGCAGCCTCTCAGGCAGCGCTGGCGATGGGTGCCCAGCCCAGCCAGGACTGGCGCCAGGCGGAACTCGCCTGTCCCAATGCCGCCAGGCTGTCGGCGGATCTGGCCGAGCTTGAGCGGCTGCGCCGGAAGCTGAGGCTGGCCCTCTACAACTGCAGCCCCCTGGTGGAGTTGACCGACGACACCATGGCCTACCTCGACCTCAGCGCCCGGGATGCCCGCTGGGCCACTGAGGCCGCCCGCGCCTCTCACCTTGGTCGGGAGGTCCAGCAAGCTCTGCTGCTGCCGCCTGCTCTGGGGGTGGGCCAATCCAGATTCGTGGCCGGGGTGGCAGCTCAGATGGCCGGCCCCGGCAGAGCGCGCTTGGTGCCCGCGGGCGGAGCGGCTGAGTTTCTCGCCGATTGGCCAGTGGCGGAGCTGCCCCTGCCATCAGCAACCCGGGAGCGGCTGCTCAGCTTTGGCCTGCGCACCTGCGGCGACTGCGTCGCCATCGCGCTGCCCGACCTGCAACGTCAGCTGGGTCCGGACGGTCTGCGGTTGCACCGGCTGTGTCTGGGGCTCGACCAGGCCGCGATCAACCCCTGGCGGAGTCCGCCCCCGTGCGGGGTGCGGCGGGTCCTGGCGGGAGTTGTGGAGGACACCGAATCCCTGCGCTTCGGCGCCCCCGAGCTGGCCTCTGGGCTGAGCCTCGAACTGGCCGGGCTGGGGTTGGCCGCCACCCGGCTGCGCTTGGTGCTGCGGGGAGAGGACGCTCAGGATGGGGCGGTGGGGGCTGGCCAGCCCGGTGTCTTCTGGGAGGAGATCTCGCCGCCCACGCCGGTGGCCACCGCTGAGGAGCTGTTGCCACCGGTTCTCAGCCTGCTCTCAAGGGCCCGCGGCCGGGTGCTGGTGATAGAGCTGCAGGCCCTTGAGCTGGTGGCACCGCCAGCTGAGCAGACGATGCTGTGGTCAGCTGGTCGAGCGCGCCAGGAGGAGATCGGGCAGGCTTCGGCTCGGCTCCAGGAACGCTTTGGGGAGGCGCTGGTGTGGCGGGTGGCGGTGAGTTCCGGCCATCCTGGTGACATCCCAGAGGAGAGATTGATCTGGAGGCCGGCATGAGGCTGCAGGTCAGGGTCCTGGCCAGCACCCCAGATCTGCAACCTTCGGCGGTCGACATGGGGCAGGGCTGGATGAAGGTGGTGGAGGTGGCGGACCGCTGGGTGGTGGAGCTTGGCTGGTGGCGAACTCCGCCCGGGCGATGGCAGCGGCGCGCCTACTGGCGGGTGCTGCTGGCGGATGGCAACTGCCTTGATCTGTACCGGACCGAAGCCGGCTGGGAGCTGGCTCGTCAATGGGGCTGACCACCCCCGCGAGCATCTGCCGGGCGGGGCGGCAAAGCTTTGGCCGGGCTTGGGCCCACACATCTGCTAGCGTGCATTCATGCCTCTCAAATCAGCCCAGCCTCCATCAGGCAACGCTCCCGCTGGTCCGGGCCCCTCGCGGGGGGCCCCGGGAACTCCCCCGCAGCGACCATCGCCATGGCGCTCCACTCGGTTCCTGCTGCCGTTGGGGATCTTCCTGGCCCTCAACCTCCTGGTGGCCAACGTTCTCTTCCCGCCCTCTCAACCGAAGACCATCAGCCTGCCTTACAACGTCTTCATCACCAGTGTGACGGCGGGTGATGTCACCAGCATCACCAGCACCGGCAACGCCATCCAGGGCACCTTCCGCCACCCGACCGGGGTCTCGGCGCAAAGCTCCAACAAGGCCCTCCACTTCACAACCCAGATGCCGACCTTCGCCGGGGGCCAGCTGGAGACGCTGCTGGAAAAGTACCACGTCACCATCAACGCCCAGGTGAACTCGACACCGGCGCTGCTGGTGTTGCTCTACAGCTTCGGACCGACCCTGCTGTTCCTGCTCTTCTTCCTCTGGTTCATACGGCGCACGGCGTCCTCCGCCGGTGGGGGGCTCTTCAGCCTGGGTCGCTCTCAGGCCCGGCTCTACGATCCCGAGCGGCCATCGGCCACCTTCGCGGACGTGGCCGGGATCGAGGAGGCCAAGGCTGAGCTGGAGGAGATAGTCGACTTCCTGCGTCAACCGGCCAAGTACGAACGGCTCGGGGGTGAGGTTCCCAAGGGGGTGCTGCTGGTGGGGCTGCCCGGAACCGGCAAGACCCTGCTGGCCCGGGCGGTGGCCGGGGAGGCCGGGGTGCCCTTCTTCAGCATCTCCGCCTCTGAGTTCATCGAGATGGTGGTGGGGGTGGGCGCCTCGCGGGTGCGCGACCTCTTCACCAAGGCCAAGGAGGCCGCGCCGGCGATCATCTTCGTCGACGAGCTGGACGCGATCGGGCGGAGCCGCAGCGTGGGGCCCAGCTTTGGCGGCCACGATGAGCGTGAGCAGACCCTCAACCAGATCCTGACCGAGATGGACGGCTTCGACTCTCGCCAGGGTGTGATCGTGCTGGCCGCGACCAACCGCGCCGACGTGCTGGACGCGGCCCTGCTCCGGCCGGGTCGCTTCGACCGCCGGGTCATGGTGCTGCCACCCGACCGGGTGGGGCGGGCGGCCATCCTCAAGATCCACACCCGAGGGGTGCCGCTGGGTGACGACGTCGACCTCAACAATCTCGCCTCCCAGACCCCTGGGCTGGTTGGCGCCGAGCTGCGCAACCTGGTCAACGAGGCGGCCCTGATGGCGGCGCGCAAGGGCCGTCCCGCGGTCACCATGGACGATTTCACCGAATCCCTGGAGAAAGTGCTGCTGGGAGCCGCCCGTCAGATAGTGCTCTCCGCGGACGACCGCGAGCGCACCGCCTACCACGAGAGCGGGCATGCCCTGCTGGGCCTGCTGGTGCCGGAGGCGGACCCGGTGCGCCGGGTCTCGATCGTGCCCCGGGGTCGAGCCCTGGGAGTCACCGTGCAGTCACCGGTCGACGACCGCCAGAACTATCCGGAGAACTACCTCCGGGCCCGCATCGTCGGTGCCCTGGGCGGCCGGGCGGCCGAGAAGCTGATCTACGACGTGGTGACCACCGGGGCCGAGAGCGACCTGCAGCAGGTGACCAGCATCGCCCGTCAGATGGTGGTCAGGTGGGGTATGAGCCCCAAGATCGGGCCCCTGAACCTGGCCGAGGACCCCTCCGACCAGAGCGCCATGATGATCTCTCAACACCCCTACAGCGAGGCCACCGCTCAGGTGATCGACTCGGAGGTGCGCCGGATCGTGGAGGAGTGCTTCGAGGAGGCGCTGCTGCTGCTGGACCAGAACCGGGAGAAGCTGACGGCGCTGGCGACGACCCTGCTCAAGGAGGAGTCCCTCAACGAGGAGCAGATCCTCAAGGTGACCGGCCTGGCCGCCAAGCCGAAGGCCGTGCCGCCACCCCTGAGAGACCAGAACGGCCGGCTTGCCCCAGAGGCGAAGTCGGAGGTGCCGGCCGCCACCTGACCTCGGGGTGGATCCGTCCAGAACCGCTCAGGGACCCGCCCTGACGATGGACTGAGGCGTGCAGAGCGAGGGTCCGTCGTGCTGCGGCAGGTAGCCGGTCCAGCCCGCGCAGGCGGTGGTCGCGGCGGGGATCACCCCTGCCAGGCTCAGGCCCCACAGTCCGGTGGCCGTCATCAGGGCCAACAGGATGAGTCCGATGCCGGTGGCCCCGCGTGACGCACCCAGACGTGGCAGCACCCGGGCCACGACAGCGAGGTCAAGGCGCAGGGTGCAATCAGGGCGGACGAGCTGGCGGCTGCCTGGAAGGGACCGGGTGGCGGTCGGGCAGCCGGTCCCTCCCAGGCAATGTCGTCGACGGTCTGGGGGAGCACCCGAGGGTGCTCCCCCAGCAGAGCTTGGATCAGACCTGGGGCTTGGCGCGAGGCCGGGTCGCGATCGCGAATCCGATCAGGGTCAGCCCCGCGAGTACCAGGATCAGGGTCAGGAGCAGGTCCAGATGGGCCCCGGTTCCAGGTGTCGAGGCGCCCAGGACACCGCTCGCGTGCTGCGGGGGCGTCTTGGTGGTGGTCACGCCCAGGGAGCCCCCTGATGGCGGAGGCGCCGTGGTGGTCACGGTGGCGGTGCAGGTGTTGCTGGTGCAGCCCCCGTTGCCCGACGTAGCGGTGACGGTGTTGACAAGGGTGAGCATGCCGTTGAGGGTGCTAGAGACGCTGCCCGGCGCCAGGATGGTGGCGGTGTAGGTCACGGTGGCGGTCTGCTCGGGAGCCAGGGTTGAATACTCCCACGTGTAGACGCCGGGGCCGTCCTCACTAACGGTGACGGTGGGATTGCCCAAGAAGGAGTCGTTCGTGCCGTTGCTGCCGTCGTTGACCTGGAAGCCGGCCGTCCCCGTCATGAGGTCGGTCATAGCCACGTCAGTCGCCGGGGCGTTCCCGGCGTTGGTCACGGTGATGGTGTAGTCCAGGGTGTGACCGAGCGCTGTGGAGCTGTGGTCGACGCTCTTGGTGACGATCAGATCGGGGCCAGGGGTAGGTGTGCTGGGAGGGACCGTGGTGGTGACCGTGGAGGTGCACTGGGCTGCCACGGTGCACGTGGGCGAGGTGATCGTGGCCGTGTTGTTGAGCAGGTAGGTGTGCGTGCTCACGTAGCCGTTCGTGGGCTGATTGATGATGGCGGTGTAGGTCATCGTGTCCGAGGTGCCGCCGGCGATGCTCGAGTACGTCCACTCGAAGTCTCCCGTCCCGAGAGTGGTGAAGGAGCTGGTCTGTGGCGTGCTGCTGAACGAGTTCATGTTCACGCTGTAGCCAGCGGTTCCACCCATGAAGTCGTCGACAGTCACGTTGCTGGCAGCACCGGCGCCAGTGTTGCTGACCGTAATCTGATACGTCAGTGTGTCGCCAAAGCTGGCCGTGGTCTCGCTGACCGTCTTGTTGATGCTCAGGTCTGGCCCGGTGCTGGGCGGAGCGATTGGGCTCTGGCAGTTGACCCAGAAGGTCTTGTGCTTCTGCGGATCCTGCACGAACTGGAGCTTGAAGTGCAGACCCTCACCGTTCACCGGCTGGTCGCCATTGGCGAGGGCGTGGGCCACCAGCTGGGCGGTGTTGATGTAGCTGATCTCCTGGGTGCCACCAGCCGAGGTGTCGTACGTCCAGCTAGCCGTCCTGGGGTTGGCCTGGGTCTGGGCCTGGTCGTACGGCCACGCCTGGTCCTGCTTGTACCCGGGGTGGCCGTAGTCGCCGGTGCCGCTTCCGCTGGGCGACCAGCCATCCACGGTGTATATCCCCGAGGAGTCGGCCAGGCCACTACCCCAGAGGATGATGTAGGCGGGGCAGCCGAGGTGAGGGTCCATCTCATGGCCGGGCCCGGCCGCCACCACTGGCGCCGAGGCGGTCGAGTAGCCGTCCACCCAGACATCCTCCTGATTGCTGTCGCCGGTGCTGTTGTGATTGCTCAGCCCAGACGACGATCCGGAAGTGGATGTGTGGTTGTTCGTGTTTCCGCTGGAGTGGCTTCCGCCCGAGCCGGCGGAGTTGGACTTGCCGCTGCTCTGACTGGTGACGGAGGAGTTGGAGTTGGCGTTGCTCTGACTGATCACGGGGGACGAGGAATTGGCGTTGCCGGGGCTGGCGTGGCCAGCATGGCTGGAGGAGTTGCCTTGGCCTGTCTGACCGGCGGACGCACCAGGAGATGTGCTGTTAGGACCGTGGCCACCCCCTTGAGCCGCCAGCACGGAGACCGGGGCTGCCAGCAGCAGCAGCACCACCCCGGCGTTGGCGAGGATGAAGGACCGTCGACTCAGAAGCCTTGCTATCACCTGGAACTCCTAAAGCTATGAATTCGGAAATTGCGCCACCGCCCGCTTCCGCGGCGAATTGGTAGAGGCAAGATTCCCTGGGCGGGGCCCGCTCGGCGGTAGGCGACCCGGACCAGGGCCACCCCGTTGATCGCGAGGAACAGCGCCAAGCAGAGTAGGAACCAGGTGAGCCCTGTTCCCGCGGTGACCGCCGAGTTCGACCTCGACACCACCGGCATGGGCGCCAGCCCGCTCTCGGGGGCCGGCGCCTTCGCGCTGAGGGCACCCGCCGTCAGGGGCGAGGAGCTGGCGTTGACGGAGGGCGCTGGGGCGGACAGCTCAGCCCGGGCGAATCCCAGGCCCCCGAGCAAGAGCGCCCCGAGGCCGGCGGCCAGGAGCAGCGTCCCTGGATGGGTGAGCTTCCCGCCCCGAGCCGTGCGGTGGCCATCGGAGCCGGCAGGCTGACCAGTTGGCGGCATGCGCCCTTCGCTGGACGCCAGCCCACGGCTGGGTGAACGTACCAAGTCTCTCTCCATGGTTGCGGGGATCGTCGGCTTCCCTTCGCGACGGTCCCTGACTTCCTCATTCCCTTCGTGCGAGCACCCAGAGCCCCGTGCGCTCTCTGGTTCGCAAACAAGTAACGGCCAACACGGCTTGAGTACTCGGGCTGTTACGGATCGTCAGATCTTTGTTACATCGGCCCTGTTCGAGGCGGCTCCCTGGGCGTGAGCGCCAGGCAGGCCCGTTCTCGGGGGCCCCAAGCGGTCCCATGTGAGTTGGGCCGGGAGATCACGCCGCGGGCGGACGGACTTGGACGGACTGGCTGCCTGCGGGCTGATGCCGGGCCCGAGGCCGGGATCACAGGTCAAGCCACTTCTGTTTCGACGACGGCTTGCCCGTGGCGCCGGACCTTGGCAGGCCCGCTACTGGTCCGGCAGGCTTGTCCATCCCGGAAACAGGCGTTCGTATAGTGTGCACATGGCCGCAGTGGGATTCGGAGAGTGCTGGGCGCGCTCCTACTTCTCCTTTCTGGAGGGGGCGAGCGCACCAGAGGCCATCGTGGAGCGCGCCGCCGAGTTGGGGATGGCGGCCGTGGGCGTGGTGGACCGGGGGGGGCTGTACGGGTCGGTGCGACTCGTCAGGGCGGCGGGCAGGACGGGGCTGGGGGCGATGGTGGGGGCGGAGCTGGATCTTGCCGGTGGGGGCAGGATCGTTCTGCTGGCCACCGACACTCCCTCCTATCAACAGCTGTGCCGAGCGGTGAGCCGGGCCCAGCTGGGTGGGGTCAAAGGCCAATCCAACCTTGCTCTGGCGGGGCTGGACGAGGTGTTGGCAAAGGCGGCCGGGAGTCCGACGCTGGCAGCGGGGAGGCGCGATGCGGCCGTCCCCAGGGGCCTTCGGGAGCGGCTGCTCAAGAGCCCTCGATCCAACCGTGAAGCGGGCCGCTCCCATCTGGTGGAGACGGGGCAGATCGACCGCTGCACCGTCCTGGCCGGAGGACCCCACAGCCCCATCAGCATGGCTCTCGGGCGCGGCGATCGCAGAGCTGCCGACTCCGCCGCCAGCGCCCTTCGGGATGCCTTCCCGAAAGGCCAGGTCCGACTCTGTCTGCAGCATCATCTCCAGCTGGGGGACAGCTGGCTGGCCGCCGAGACCGCCGCCTGCGCCGAGCGCACCGGGCTTGGTCTGGTGGCGTCAGGGGCCCCGCGCTACGCGCTGGCCGCCGAGGGGAGGCTGTTGGATGTGCTCACCGCCATCCGCCACGGCTGCACCCTGGAGGAGGCGGCGGCCAGCGGTCTGCTGCTGCCCAACCATCAGTACTGGATGCGCAGCGAGGCGGAGCTGGCGGAGCTGCTGCCGTATCCCATGGCGTTTGCGGGCGCCCGCGACCTGGCCGCCCGGGCCGAACTGGAGCTGGACTTCCGGCACAGCCGGTTCCCCGGTCTCAGAGTGCCCGCCGGCAGCACTCCTGACCGCCAGCTGGAGGAGCTCTGCCGGCGGGCTTTGCCCGGCAGGTACCCGCGGGCCGACGCGGAGGTGGAGCAGCGGCTCGGCCATGAGCTTGAAGTGATCTCGAAGTGCCGTCTGGCCGAGTTCTTCCTCATCGTCTTCGAGCTGACGGACTTCGCCCGGCGGAGTGGGATCCCAGCCCAGGGGCGGGGATCTGCCGCCGACAGCCT
>JAKAWF010000015.1:0-291 GCA_021817025.1 bacterium | reverse complement strand
GCCTATCTGCTGGGGATCACCAGGGTCGATCCCATCGCTCATCACCTGCTCTTCGAGCGCTTCCTGCACGAGGAGATGGAGGGGACCCCGGATATCGACATCGACATCTCCACTACCCATCGCGAGCGCCTCATCCAGCACGTCTACGACACCTACGGGGAGGAGCGCACCGGGATGGTCTGCACCGTGATCACCTTCCAGCTTCGGATGGCACTCCGCCAGGTGGGAGCCGCCATGGGGATGCCAGCCCAGATGGTGGAGCGGCTCGGGCGGGCCGTCGACCACGGCGGC
>JAKAWF010000302.1 GCA_021817025.1 bacterium | reverse complement strand
CTCCACCGGCGACGGGCCAGTTCCCCGAGCAGGCGGGGATAGGCGCTGACGTCCTCCAATCCCGATCAGGTCTCCTGAGTTCCGTCGAAGTCGCCTCCCAGGCCGACATGCTCCACCCCCGCCACCTCCCGCACGTGCTCCAGGTGGTCGGCCACCTCCCCGAGCTGCGCCTTGGGGGCGGGATGGGCTCTCAACCAGTCCTCCAGCGGCGCTCTGGAGTCGACTCCGAACCCGAGATCCACGCCGCGACGCCCGGCCTCCCACTCCAGCTCCAGCGCCCACTCCCGGCACCTCGGGGAGACGAATTGAGGGACGAAGGTCACCATGCAGACCGTTCCTAAGCACTGAGCGATAGTGAGTATTGCTCAGCGGGCGACACCGAACGGTCTTGAGCCGCCTGGAATTCCTCGCGTCCGGTAGGCATTACGGTCTCACGTCCATCTTTTGGTGGATGCCCCATGCCGTTCCTTGGCTTGGTCTCCCTGCTTGGTGCGTCGTCGGGCAGACCGGCTAGAACCGGTATGGGCCCTCCTTTGGAGGCACTCGCGGTAGCTCGTTCCCCATCCACTGGTGAAGTCCGAGCGCTTGTGTCCCGTCTCCGGAGTCGCTGTCCGAGTCCGCGTCGTCCGATCGCCACCGCTGCCGCGTGGTGGCCGGTGAGAGAGCATGTTGGATAGTGTGTCTTGAGTGAATCGAGCCAGTGCTGGGCGCCCCACCGCGAGGTGTAGGCGGGATCAACGGCGACCACAGAGATCCCGAGGTTGTGAGCCATCTGGCTGAGGCGATCCCGCAACTTGGCGGTGGGCAGGCCGGATATATGTCGGCGGAAGGTCTTGCCCCGCCGGCCCCGTGATGGCCGGTTACCGGTGTGCTCGCGACCCTCGATGCGTCCTTCGACGAAGTCGAGGTTCTCGATGACAACCGCCGCGGCATGATGGGCGACTACGACAGCAAGGATCTGAGAGATCGCGCTCCGGATGAGTCCGTCGCGGTGCGAGGCCGCCATGCCGTCCAGAGCGAGAGGGATCGTGGTCGGCACTCCGATCGGATTGCCGAAGCTGTCCAGGACGGCGGCGGCGAGGTGGCCCAAGTTGAGATCGACCGCGACCACCCGCCCCCGCCGGAGCTGGTCCAGGGACGCGATCGGCTCAGCGTCGAAGCCCCACGATGCGTCGATGTACCAGCGGTCCTTGCCCGAGTCGTAGGTGATGTCGTATCGCAGCGACCCACCGGTCGCCTGGGCGGCAACCTCGTCACCTCTGTGCGGCCAGGTGACCGGAGCGCTCAGCCGGTAGCGACCGTGAGGACGGTTTGCCATCTGCGCCAAAGGATCAGGGAGTTTGATCTCCAGCCAGCCCTCGATCGGATGCCAACGGATCGTCTCGTTCCCCCACGGCTTGTCCCGCTCGCCATCGGCGGTGATGAACCACCGGGAAGCCTCCCACTCGTCGCGCCACTCGCTGGGCGTTTGACCAGAGGTGGCGAGGTTGTGACGGTTCTTGGCCCGACGCCGGCCGCCGCGACAAATTGAGAGGGCGCCCGTTGCCAGTTGGGTCTCGACCGCGGCCAGGCGGGTCGTGAGGACCTGGAGGCGACACTGTTTCTGCCAGCGCTCACAGGCGGTGGCGTAGCCGAACACCTTGCCTTTCTTCTCACCGGCGGCGACCTTGGTCCGCTGGGCGAGCTTGGCGACCCGTGCCTGCAGCGACCTGCGTTCGGCGGCGAGGTTTCGTTTAGCCAGCCCGTAGGCGTCCTCGGTCGTGCGCGTGATTGTCCCCGCCCACCGTGAAGAGGACGCGGCGGTCAGCTCCCGCTTGCGCTCACGGCGCGACTCAGCCTTCTCCTTGGCGGTCAAGGCGCCTTCGGATACCCGCTTGGCAAGGTCGGCCGAGGCCAGCCGGCCCAGATATGCGCCGAGCTCTTCGAGGACCGCCCGGTCGGCGGCATCGACCATCAGCCGGGTCCGAACCCGAGCACCGTCGGGGGGTGCGATCACGAACGGATCAGCCAGGCCGCGAAGCTTCTTCCCGCGATGACTCATCGGATGATTCCCAGGGGCACCTCTGTCCCCTCCCGCAAGGCCGCCATGGGCCCGATGTCGCGTTGGGCGCACCCAAGTGCCTTCAGGGCTCGATTCCTAGCCGAGTGGCGACCATAGAGCCGGGCGCAGAAACTGGTGAGCACTTCCACCATATCCCGCACCAGATCGTCGGTGACCTCGCTGTCGTCGAGCACCACCAGGCGACGCCCCTGAGCGGACAGGGCAGCCTCCACCATCTCGGTGTTCATCCGCCCCAAGCGATCGCGGTGCTCAACCACCACTGCGGTCACCCTGGGATCGGCCAGCAACCGGCGCACCTTCACCCGAGCGCCATTCATTCCCGAGCCAACCTCCGCTTCGGTCCTGACCACCAGCAAGCCCGCCTGGGCTGCCCATACCGTCAGACGAGCCAACTGGCGGTCAAGGTCGGCTCTTTGGTCATGAGAGGAAACCCGAGCGTACAAGCCAACCCCGGCGGCGGCCTCGGCTCTCACCGCCGTTTCCGGCGAGACCAGGATCGTCCGGTGGCTGACCTTCACCGCCGGGACAGGCAGCTTGCCCTCTCTGAACCACCGGTAAGCGGTCTGTGGATGGACACCTTGAGCCTTTGCCCATTCCTTCAGATTCACCTCGCCACTCTACCATACAGAGCGTTTGTACGCGCATCACTACTCACTACCAGCGGACCAGTTCCCAACCCCCAGCCGGTGCAGGGCTCAGAGAGCTCCCAGCGATCCCGCGATCGCGTGGCCACCTTCAGCTCCGAGCAGGCAGGCGATACGCCCGCCGACGGCCACCTGGCCCATCTCGTCGACGGAGGTGGCCATGGCGAGGTCCCTCGGGTAGGCGGCGACCATGCGGTGGACGAAGGCGATCTGCTCCAATACTCCGCCCAACGCCTCGTCCCCGACCCACTCGGCGGGGACGTAGACCGACCAGAACTGCGCCCCTACCCCGCCTCGGCGAAGGCGGGGAATGTCGGTGTGGAGGTCGGGGCCCTCCCGCGCCAGGTCCCGTCTCCCGAGGTCGCCGTTGTGGCGCACTCGCATCTCCCACGCCAGGTCGTTGTGTCCGTCCACGACCGGGGAGCGCGTGGGCATCACCGCCTGGCCGCCAGCCGTCCTCGAGGGGAGCATCTCGGGAAGCGATGATAGGCGGCGCCCCGTCTGCTCCAGAGGGGAGGCCCCCTATCTCCGGAGGATCCTTCCGCCCATGACCCCGCCCGGCTCAGAGGTCCTGGGGCACCCGGCCACCGATGTGGCGGTGCTCCTCAGCCCGCGACTCTCACCCGAGGCACGAGCGGGCCGGATGCGGCTCACGGAGCTCCTGCGCGGCGCTGGCTGCAATGACCCCGAGTGGATCGCGGTGGCAGCACCGGATGGTCCGGCCTCAGCCGTGCGCGCGGCCGTGGCCGCCGGGGCGCGGCTCGTCCTGGCCGCCGGCGGGGACGGCACCGTCCGAGCGGCGGCAGAGGGGGTGTGGGGGTCGGACGCGGTGCTGGGGATCCTTCCCCTGGGGACAGCCAACGTCCTGGCTCGCAACCTGGGCATCCCCCGGCGAGTGGAGGACGCGATCCGGGTCGCGCTCTTCGGTCGGGAGCGGGCGCTAGACGTCGGCCGCACGCGCCAAGGGCTCTTCCTGGTGGCCGCCGGGATCGGGCTGGACGCGCGGATGATGTCCGCCTTCGAAGCTCGTGCCCGGCACCGGATCGGCCTGGTGGCCTACATGGCATCCGCCCTCCGCCACCTCGCGGACCCCGCCTTCGAGGTCACGGTGGAGTGCGACGGCGGTGCCCCACTCCACCGGGTGGTGGCCGCCGCGCTGGTCGGCAACGTGCCCCGCCTCCCCTTGGGGATACGCCTGCACCCGGAGGCCCTTGTCGACGACGGCCGGCTGGAGGTGGTCCTAATCCACCCCCGGGGCCCGGTGGGCTGGCCCCGGGTCGCCGCCGCGCTCTGGGGGTCTTCGGACCGGGGTGCGGTTGAGCGGCTGCCGGCTCACCGGGTCGAGATCCGCGCCGCCTCTCCTCAGCCGATGGAGCTGGACGGCGACGCGGTGGGGTGGGCCAGCTCGCTGTCGGCCGAGGTGCATCCCCGGGCCGTCAAGGTGCGAGTTGACCGGGCGGCCGCCCCTGGGGGGTGGGAGGATCCGGACTAGAGGGCCGGGCAGAGGTCTCAGGACTCATCCTTTTGGGGGATGGCGGCGCGACGGCCCGCCTGCTAGAGTTCGGCCACCCCACCGCGGGAGGGAGGCGGAGGGGGCACACTTTTTGGGGAGATTGCAGTTGTTCGAACGGATAGGAGCAAGGGGTGGCTGGCGGGTTGTGGGCCTCGCCGCCCTGGCCACCCTTCTGTTGGCGGCCTGCGGGGCGGCGACGACCGGTACCAAGACCACCAGCGGGGGAACGGTCACCTGGGCAGAGCTCCCGGCGACCCCGCCCAACTACATCTTCCCGATGATGAGCGGGCCCTACTTCGGCAACCAGAACCTCTATCAGTTCTCCAACGAGATGTTCTT
>JAKAWF010000301.1 GCA_021817025.1 bacterium | reverse complement strand
GCTATGTGACTCCTGAGCAGCCAGGTCGCAAAGGGCAGCGATGCAGATGCATTGATCACGATCACCGCTTGGTACGAGTCGACTTGGTGCGCCTGGGTCATCAGGGAGAACAGTGGGATCAAGACTGCATACACTGGCAACGCCAGCGTTCCAACTACGACAAGGAAGATAACGCTCGAGCCGCGAAATCGCCAACGCGCAAATGCGTAGGCCGCCAACAGAGCAATGACTACCGTCACTATCGTCGTACCCGTCGCCTCGATCACCGAGTTGCGAAGCGCCGTCAGGAACTCTAGGGACGGCCCTGGTTGCCCACTGAGTAGCTCACGGTAGTAGCTCAACGTGAACGGTCTGGGCACCAGGCTTGGTGGAGTGCTTATCAGGCCCACAGGCTGTATGAGGCTCACGACTGCCGTCCAGTACAAGGGAATCAATACCCAGCACCCTATACCGAGCCCGACCAACCAACGTCCCCACCGGCGAACCGACCCACGCCGCCTCGCGGCACCGTCTCTCATCAGTACTCGACCTCCCTATAGACAGCCTTCAGATACAAGAAGCTGATGAGCAACGTCCCAGTAGTGAGAAACAGTGAGGCCGAAATGCCCTCCCCAAAGTTGAGGTCAGTGAATGCGTACTGATAGATCTTCATCACTACACTCAACGTCGCAGGCGCGTAGGCGGATAGTACCACGACTTGGTCGAAGGCGCCGAGCCCCAGGATGGCCGTCTCGACGAGGCAAATCGCCACCGCAGGGCGGAGGAGCGGGACACTGATGTGCCGGAATCGCTTCAGACCAACTGCGCCATCGAGCGAAGCTTGCTCGAAGATCTCCCCGGGAATCGACTCCAGGGCAGCGAGGAGCAGAATCGCCACTATCGGTGCTACCTGCCAGATGAGGGCTATAGAGATGAAGAAGATTCCCTTCGTGCCTTCTATCCACACGATCGGCTGCCGGAGAATGCCTGCACCAACGAGGAGTCCATTCAGGAGTCCGCTCGTCGGATTGTAGATGAACGACCACAGAGCCCCCGTCACGGTCCCGGGAACCGCCCACGGCACCATCACGAGCACGAGGGCGGCAGCGCGCGCCCGCGTTGTTAGGCCGTGCAGCCAGAATGCCATGGCTCCCCCCACGGCCATGGCGCCAACCGTTGCGAACGCAAAGTAGCCCAGCGTGTGGATCGATGCCGAGACGAACTGGGGGTCGGTCAGGACGGCAACGTAGTTCGCCACCCCAACGAACCGGCTCGAGCTCACCAGGAGATTGTCGAGGCGTGCGCTGTCGATCAGGCTCAGGAGCAGCGGGTACAAGACCAAGACGCCGAGCAGCAGGGATAGTGGCGTGATGAACACGTAGGGGCGCAGTCTTCCCCGACGTCGCCCAACTCGCTCGGGTACGCGAGGTGGTGAGGCCGTCTCCCCGCCCCTCACCTCGCCCGATCTCGCAGAGCCCGGCGTTCTCAGTCGCTCCGCTCCATGCCCGCCTGGCACGCGATCTGGAGCCGCGTCAACGTCGGCTGTCCCGCCCCCGGCCACGGTCGTTCCCCGCTCACCGCCGGTCGCCACCGGCTCAGGCAGCATTCGCCGCCTTCGCCAGCGCGCGTGTCTTTGCTGCCAGCGTACTCATCGCGGCCTCCGGACTAACGGTTCCCTCGACCGCCGCCTGGATCTCGCTCGCTAGATCCGTGCTGAACTGCGGGTACCACTCCGGCGCGCCCGTGCTGAAGAGCGAGCCGACCTTCGGCAGCATTGCTAACACATCGGGCGAGTCAACCAGCATGCCCTTCTGTGCCAGGTACGACAACCCAGCGCTCTCCGGTGGCAGGGATCCCATATTCGGGTTCTCATACTGGACAATTTCCTGGGGAAGCTGGTCCCACCAGTAGATGAACAGTGCACACGCCGGCTTGTCCGTTGCCTGCTTCGTAATAGCCAACACTCCGGGCAGGCCGAAAGTCTTCGACGTGATCCCCGCCTCCGCCGTCGGATCGGGTACGAAGCGAATCTGATCCTTCGCAACCTTCGACACGGAGGGGTTCTTGATCCCCGCGAGTCCGCCTGGGCCCTCCGAGAGGAGGAACGCGACTGTGCCTGCTTCGAAGAGGTCCGTCGTCTGCACATCGGTGAGGTCTACCTCTCCCGGTGGGATCAGGCCCTTCTTGTAGAGACTGACCTCGAACGCGAGCGCCTTCTCACCTGCGTTCGAGGTCGAGCCGCTGAAGGCTGGTTGGTCGCTCGCGGTCAGGACACTGCCACCCGAATTCAGCGTCAAGAGGTACCACGGTGTCGAGGTCCCCTCGGTTACCGACAGCGGAACGCCGACTGGGTACGAGACAATCCCCTTCGCCTTCAACAGCTCAGCATCGCTCTCGAGCTGTGCCCACGTCGCTGGCGGGTTCGCGATCCCTGCCTTGTGGAGATCCGTCATATTCACGAGCATGCCCCGGAAGTCGATGTAGTAGGGGATGCCAAGTTGCTTCCCGTCGACGTTGAAGATCGACGAGACAGGTGAGCCTGCGATTAGGGACTTCGGTTCCCAATTGTTCAGTGGGATGTACCAGTCGGTCTTGGCGAACTGGCCGACCCAGGACCAGTCGATGTTGGTAATGTCGGCCGGCGCGACGCCTGCGGCTTCGGAACTCACGATCTTCGGATGGATGCTGTCCCACGCGATGGTGGTCAGGTCGACTTTGATCCCCGTGGCTGCGGTGAACTTCGCGAGCTGCGACTTCGGCATCGCCATCCATGGGGGGCCGAGAACTGTAATGGTCTCGCCCGCATACTTCCTAGTGAGGACCCCGGGTTTGAACCCTGCTGGCGGACTGGAGGCTGAAGCGGTGGGCGCCGTCGTCCCGCACGCAGCTGCCAGTAGTCCTGTTGCAGCCAGGCAGGTTACCGCACAGCCCGCTCGCGCGAGGCGACGGGCACGGCCAACCTCCCCGCGTGGGGTGCGACGGAATCTGACGTCCGGGTTACTCATTTCTCTCCCCCTTGTAGGTCGGAATCGGGTGTTGAGTCAGGAACTGACGCGGCGACCGGCAGGCGTTGCTCGCTGAGGGAACGGAGTGTTGCCCTGCCCACGCGGGCCCCTTCCCGCGACGCAGGTGCTGGGCGACCTCGGCGCGATGACACTTCCCTCGAGACGTGGGCTGGTGGTAGCACGACCGACCTCGTCAGGTGCCGTGGGGTGTCCGGCATCAAGCCACGCGCCTTGGCAAGGTGGTCAGCCGCAAGGTGTACCCGGACGAGCTCGGCGATCGGATCGCCGCCGCCGGACACGAGAGTCGCGCCGGTGGCACGGATGGCCTCCGCGAGTAGTGGATCAATCGGATCGAGAGACCAGACGAGCGTCCAGGGGCCAGTCCCAGAGATGGGGCCGTGGCGAAACTCCATCGCCGGATAGGCCTCGCTCCACACACCAGCGCTCTCCCGTAGCTTCAGGGCAGCCTCGTTTGCCAGGCCGGCGGCCAGCCCCCGGCCCAGGAAGACAAACTGCTCGGCGGTTTCAATGCCCCGGGGAGCACCGACCCGAAGGGCGTGTTCCGCCTGCTTGGCAGACGCTTCAATGTCCCAATCACAGAACACCGCCAGGGCCAAGAGTAGGGCGCTTGTCGCAAACCGCGTCTGGACAATTGCGGTCTCGTCAGCGAAGTCAAGCACTATCGGGTGCGCCACTAGATCGGTGAGGGGTGAACTCCTCACCGCCGTGATGGCATACACCGGCACGCCCCGCTGGCGAATGGCCGCGACGGCCTCCAGGACTTCGGTGGTGGTGCCCGACCGAGAGATCGCAAGAGCAGCATCGTAGGTGCGATCCAGCGGCAGCTCAGAGGCGGGAAACGCATCGGTCCAAGCGCTAGTCGCTTGCTCACGACAGCTGGCGATTGCTTGGCCGATGAAGAGAGACGTTCCGCAGCCAATCATGCAGAGAGCATTGCCTTGGGCGGGGAAGGAGTCGCGAACTTTGTCGGTCAGGGCTGCTACCTGCCGCCAGATAGCCGGCTGGCTGCTCACCTCCCGCGCGAAGTTGCTCATACGCGCAAGTTTGTAGGATGGGGTGAGCGTTGTCAAGCATGGCCTGGCACCTCACGGAGTGCGGCCGGCTCAGGTAACCGATCTCGTGGCACTGGGGGGCTGGGTAGCTTCGCCACGGCAACGAGGGCCGTCCGAACGGGGCCCCCAGGGAGGACTGCGCTCGGCGCGCTACCCACAACCCCCAAGAGCTCTGGGGCAGCAGGCTCTTGTGAAGCTCGGGTGGTCTCGCCGCTATCAGGTCTGCCAGCAGGCGACGCGCACCGCCACCACCGGACGCAGCGCGCCCCCCGCCCCCCCGCTGCCCAGCACCCCCGCCCCCGGACACGGGCAAGACTCGTCGACCTCAACGCGAGTTGGCTGCGACCACGACGCCCTTCGGCTCGGGATGTCTACGTTCTTGACCGACCTCGGCATCTCAACCACCGGGCGCGCCGCACAGACAACGCTCGGTCAGTGCCCGGGTGCAAGCCGTCAGCTGCGCCGCCGAGGCCGAGGCGGAGCGGGGTCGTCACGCCATCCTCGCCGCTGCGCGACGGACCGCCCGGACGATGCCGTCGTAGCCGGTGCAGCGGCAGAGGTTGCCCGAGAGCGCGATCCGGA
>JAKAWF010000300.1 GCA_021817025.1 bacterium | reverse complement strand
ATCTGCCGGTTCCGCCGATGGTCATGGCTCCTAGCACGGCTGGAACCGGTGCCGACGTCACCCAGTTCTGCGTGGTGACCGACACCTCCCGACGGTTGAAGCGAACGATCGCCAGCCGGGCGCTTCTCCCCGACGTCTCAATCACGGACCCGCTACTCCTCTCCACCGTTCCCGATGAGATCCGTGCCTACACCGCCCTGGATGCCCTCAGCCACGCGATCGAGGCCCATGTCTCCGCGGCGGCTGACTTCCTCACCGATGGCTATGCTCTGTCGGCGATTCGGACAATCCGCGATAACTGCTGGGCCGTGGTGAGGGACAGTGGCAACCTGCCTGCCCAGGAAGCCATGGCCACCGCCAGCCTTCAGGCCGGCCTGGCGTTCTCGAACGCCTCCCTCGGGGCGACCCACGCCATCTCGCATCAGATCGGCGGAGCGCTGGATTTGCCCCACGGGCTTCTCAATGCGGTGTTGTTACCGCATGTGATGGCTTTCAATGCCGAAGCCTGTCCGGAGCGCTACCGGGAGGTTGCGCGGGCAGTCGGAGTCGACCGCCCCAGCATGACCGACCCGGAGGCGGCCGCGGCGGCTGTGGACTGGGTCACCGAACTCGCTCGCGGCCTGGGAGTCCCCACGCGCCTTAGAGAGATCGGAGTCGCTCTGCCACAGATCGACGAATACGCCAGGAATGCGCTGGCGGATGCTTACATCACCACCAACCCGAGGGAGGTGCGATTCGAGGATGCCAGGCAGATCTGCCTCGCCGCCTTCTGAGCCTCGCGGGGCTGAGGCACCACTGGAGAGCCTCGCGGAGAGCTGGAGGCAGCACTTGGTGGGCGTGGGGTCCTCCAAGCCGACCTACTATGCGGCTTGGAGGCGACAGTCTCACAATCTGGACCGGAGCTTGGAGTCGTTCCGATCCATCTCCAACGCCCTGGGGACCACCACCAAGGGGCCTCGGACACTGTGTGACGCCGTTCTGGCCGCGGTCGCCCAGCACTTTCACGCCTCCTGGGCCGCGATATCGTTCGAGTCAGGAGCAGTTCTGGGCGACCTGCCACCGCTCATCCTCCATCCGGCGTCGCGGGACTGGAGGCCGCTGCAGGAGACGGTCAGCGAGCTGACCCAAGGGGCTCTATCGCAGCCTGGACTGGTCTGGGAGTCACCCGGATCAGAAGCTGCAGGGAGCGGCCGTGCCGGGCAGCGTGGTGTCGGCGTTGTCCTGCTCAGAAACGGCCTAGCGCTGGGCGCTCTGGTCCTGGTGTTGAAGGGACGAGATGAACTCAGCGTTAGCGATGTCTCTTTCCTGGAGACCTTGGCACATCAGATGGGCTCCGCTCTGGAGAACGCCCAGCTCTTTCAGGAGTTGCAGCGGCGGACCGATGCGCTGAATTCCAGCCGCCGGGAACTGGGCGCAACCCGGCTGCAGCTGCGCACAACCCGTCACCAGACCTTGCTGGCACAGGAGCGCGAGTGGGTGACCAGAGAGCTCCATGACCGAGTCGCCCAGCATGTGGCCAGCATCGGGCTCAATCTTGAGTGGTGCCGGTCTCACCTTGCGCCCGAGTCGCCGATAGCGGAGCGGCTCACTGCGACCCAGGAACTGGCTCGCAGTGCCCTGCGGGAGATTCGCGCCACCATCGACCAGCTCACCACCCAGCGCGTGCCTACCGAGGGCCCGGTCCTTACGATCGCGGAGCTCGCCGACGAGCTGCGCCGAGCCACTGGACTGTGCATTTCCTGCGAGGACCTTGGCGAGGTTGACCGCCTGCCGACCGCCATACGACGGAGTCTCAATGGGATCGTCCAGGAGGCGCTCTTCAACATCGTGCGCCACTCCGGAGCGACGCATGCCTGGGTGTGTGCCCACCGCGAGGGAGGGGCGGTGTACGTGGAGGTGAGCGACGACGGCCGGGGGGATGCCGCCTCGATCGACCGCCAACTGCTGCTGGTCGCCGGCGGCCGGAACCCCGGCCACTGCCACGGACTCTCAAGCATGGTGGCGCGGGCCATGGAGGTTCGTGGGCAAGTGCGGGCCAGACCGCGGGCGGGCGGCGGAGTGGTGATCCGTGTCTTCGCGCCCCGCAGCTGACCAAGTCACGGGTCGAGCAGGCGCCCTCGACCACAGGAACGCGATCAGAGTGCTGCTGGTCGATGACCACAAGCTCTTCCGCCAGGGGCTGCGCTCAGTGCTCGACTTGGAGCCAGACATCACGGTCGTGGCCGACACTGGGACCCTGGCGGCGGCGCGCCGGCTGGCTGCGGCTGAGCGTCCGGATGTGGTGCTTCTGGACCTCCGACTAGCAGACGGCGGGATCGGCCCGAGCCTGGCCTGGTGCGAGGAGTTCACCCGAGCTCACGCCGGCGCCCGCGTGATCATCCTCACCATGTTCTTCAGCCGTGAACTGGTCGGCCAGGCGGTGCGAAGCGGCGCCAGAGGGTACGTCCTCAAGGACGTCGACGCCAGGGATCTCAGCCTGGCCATCCGAGCGGTTCACAGAGGAGAGCTCGCCCTTGGGCCAGAGGTCACCACCGCGCTACTCGAGTCGATCGCGACCACGCCCAAACCAGCGACCGCCCTCACCTCCAGGGAGGTTGCGGTGATCGAGAAAGTAGCAGCCGGCCTGACCAATGCCGAGATCGGAAGACAGATGTTCATCAGCACGAGCACTGTAAAGTTCCATCTCCACAGCGCCATGACCAAGCTGGCAGCTCACAATCGCGCAGAACTCCTGCATCTGGCGATTCTCGGTGGAGTGCTCCGCCCTGACGGGGTCGGCTGGTTGGCCCAGGATCCCGCGTCACCCTCGATACGGTCGAACCAGTGACGTCCCGGTCCGGCGCCAGCTGCTGGTGAAGCCCAGGGGCGGTGGGGATGGTTTCCCACCCCACCAGCCCCCGGGCATCCACCGGGGTCCCGAGTTGAACTGGAAGTGGTGTCGTGTCCCCGGCCCTTAGGCGGCCTTCCCCTTCAGCAGCCCGTGCGGGTCAAGCACATACTTGCGAGCTGCGCCCTGATCGAATTCGGCGTACCCCTTCGGAGCATCGTCCAGCGGGATGACGGTGGCGTTGACGTTCTTCGCGATGTGAACCCTATCGTGCAGTATCGCCATCATCAACCCGCGGTTGTACCGCTTGACCGGGCACTGCCCGGTGGTGAAGCGCTGGGACTTGGCCCACCCCAGCCCGAGTCGCACACGCAGGCTTCCGATCTTGGCATCGTCATCGATGCCTCCGGGATCGCCGGTGACGTAGAGCCCGGGGATTCCCAGCCCGGCTGCTGGCCTGGCCACGGTCATGATGTCATTGAGGACGGTTGCCGGGGCCTCGCCAGCTTGAGCTCCGTGACCTCTCGCCTCGAACCCGACTGCGTCCACGGCAGCGTCCACCTCGGGTTCCCCAACGATCTCGGCGATCATATCTGGCAGCGGGGCGGAGGACTTGAGGTCCACCGTCTCGCACCCAAAGCTCCGTGCTTGGGCCAGGCGGTCGCTGTTCATGTCACCGACGATTACCACTGCCGCTCCCAGCAGGAACGCCGAGGTGGCGGCGGCCAGGCCCACGGGGCCTGCACCGGCGATGTAGACAGTCGACCCGGTGGTGACCCCGGCAGTGAAGCAGCCATGGTAGCCGGTGGGGAAGATATCGGAGAGCATTGTGAGATCCAGGATCTTCTCCATCGCCTGGCTCTTGTCGGGGAACTTCAGCAAGTTGAAGTCAGCGTAGGGCACCATGACATATTCGGCCTGCCCTCCCAGCCAGCCGCCCATGTCGACGTATCCATAGGCTGCCCCCGCCCTGGCGGGGTTGACATTGAGGCAGACGCCAGTGTGGCCCTCCATGCACATTCTGCAGCGGCCACACGCGATGTTGAACGGCACGGAGACCAGATCCCCAACCTTGATGAACTCCACGTCGCGGCCGGCCTCCACCACCTCCCCCGTTATCTCATGGCCCAAGGTCTGGCCGACAGGAGCAGTGGTGCGAGCTCGCACCATGTGCTGATCACTGCCGCAGATGTTGGTCGAGACCACCTTCAGGATTACCCCGTGGTCGCACCTGCGATTCTGCTCGGCGAGCGTGAGTGTCGGATAGTCGAGGTTCTCCACCGCAACCTGGCGGGGGCCCTTGAACACGACCGTTTTGTTGCCTGGCATGCCGATCCTCCCTGTGTGGTCGCCTACTCCTCCAGACGAAGCTTCCGGCTCTACTCTGGCTGGCTCCCATCGGACCGGCCGATCGCGGCGGACCAGAGGGCAACAGGGCCAGCCAGTCGCGAACGATGCAGGGTGATCGTAGATCGCCCACCACGGACACGGAACTGCCCATCAGGCCACCTGAAGACTGGCCAACAGGCCAGGGAGCGGCGGGCGACGGCGCTCTGGTACCCGTCCCCCGCGAACGTCAAGGCTTAGGTCATACGGGGGTGACCTGCGACGAGCCGCCGGTCGCCAATTCCGGCCCGTGGGGTCACCCAGGGACGGCGTCCGGCGCCGTGGAGACGGAGTCGCTGCAGGGCCATAAGCCAGACAGCTATTTAGACTAACGTCATCGTGTATATTCACCGCATGGAGGTCCCGACGGAAGAGACCGTGGAGGCGCATCGGGCTCTGGCGGGCTGGACGCGGGTGGCTCTGCTGACCCGCCTCAGAACGTCCGGCAGCCCGCTCGACGTGCGGGAGCTGGCCCGGGCCACGGGAGGCCAC
>JAKAWF010000014.1:13903-26569 GCA_021817025.1 bacterium | reverse complement strand
GACGCGGCAAGCTCGACCGCTACAACCGCTACGCGCTCCCCATCAAAGACATCTACCTCTACCCCCTGCGCCGCGACTACCGCCGCATCCTCACCACACCTGCCTGAGGGCGACTCCTCATCGGGATGCCTCAGCACTCCCCCTGCCTACGGGGTGGCCGAACATTTGCCACCAACCAGTCACTGGCGGCTCCGGTCTTCACCGACCTGGGCAAGGAGGTCAGCCAGGCGACCCAGGAAAGCAACCTGATGCAGGCGATCGTGATCGTGGTTGACCTTCAGCTGGTGCTGCTGGCGCTGTTCGTCTTGTTCGGACTGGTGGCTCGCACCGCAGAGGCCAGGGAGAAGGAGGTGGCCTTGGCCAAGCTGCGAGGGTTCCGCACCTGGTCGGTGCTGGTGGTGGGGCTGCTGGAGCCGGTCGCCATGCTCTGCATCTCACTTCCGCTGGGGCTGGCGCTGGCGTTCCTGGCGATGCGGGGGGCCCAGCCCTGGCTCCTGCCGGGGGCGTTGGTCACGCTCCAGCCGCTGGTGCTCTGGGCGGCGGTGGCCGCCTTTGCCGGTGGCCTCGTCGCCACCCTGTTCGGGGCCCGGCGGATCCTCACGCGGCGCTTGTCCGAGGAGTTGCGGGCGGTGGAACCGAAGTCGTCCAGCACCGCCCGGGCCGCCCTGGACGCGGCCGCCCTGGCGCTGGCACTGGCCGGCATCGTCGAGCTCCTGTTGGCCGGGGTGCTCAACGGTACCCAGCCCAACCCACTCGCCGCCTTCGCCCCTGGGCTGGTGGCGGTGGCAATCGCGGTGGTGGGCGTGCGGTTGCTGCCCGTGATCGCGGCGGTGGTGGTGCGCTGGACCGAGAACTCCACCCGGCTGGCGACCGGATTGGCGGTTCGTCAGGTGGTGCGGCGGCCCACCAGCCTGCGCCAGATCACGGTGCTGGCGGTAGCGACCGCGCTGGCTTGCTTTGCGGTGGCCGGCTGGGCGGCTGCGGGTGTCAACCGGACCACTCGGGCTGACTTCGTGTTGGGGGCGGCACGGGTGCTCACGGTGCAGGTGCCCAATGGCGTGAACCTGGAGACCGCGGTCGACCGGGCCGATCCCAGCGGCGACTACGCGATGGCTGCGATGCTCTCCAAGATCCCCAGTCAGAACCTGCTGGCGGTGCAGGTGAGCCGGTTCCAACGGGTGGCCTACTGGCCCGCCGGCGTCAGCTCTGTCCGGCTGGCCACAATCGTGCGCTGGCTGACCCCCCATCTCCAATCCCCGCTCATCTTCACCGGCACCGCGGTCCGGGCCACGATCACCGAGAGTGGCACCCCCAACCCCCCGCCGGACTTGGTGTTCAACATGGTGGACAGCGGCGGCGACCCGGGGGTCGCCGACTTTGGCTTCCTCCGGCCGGGGACCCATGTCTACGCGGCCGCCCTGCCGGCCACCTGCACGGGGGGTTGCCACGTCCTCCAGCTCGACCCGCTCTGGAACCCCAGCGCGGGCGGCCCGCAGCAGGCGGTCTACAACCTGACCTTGGCGCAGCTTCAGGTGCTCCGGAAAGGCACCTGGACCTCGCTGGCAGGGAATCTGGCCAAGCCTGGCTACTGGCAGCCCCAGGGGGGAGGGGTCGCCGTGACTCCCGGCTCTGATGGCGCCGGGCCCGAGCTTTCCCTGGCCGTCGACGACCAGGCCTCGGACAGCGTTTCGCCCGCCGTCGCCCCGGCGGCGATGCCTCAGACCCTGCACGGGGTCGTGACCCAGGCCAACGGGGTCTCCGACCTGGCGGCCGCCTCGATCGAGAACTTCGATGGCAACTCGCTCACCCTGGACGTGCCCTACCGGGTGGTGGCCCTGCCTCAGCTGGGCTACGAGGGGTTCCTGGTCGACCTCAAGACCGCCATGCGGGCCGAGACCGCGCCGCCCAGCCAGACCGTGAGCCAGGTCTGGCTGGCCCCCCGCGCGCCCAGTTCGATTGAACGGTCCCTGCGGGCGCAGGGCCTGCGGATTACCCAGGTCCAGACTCCAGCTGCCGACATCCGCAGTATGGACCGCGGCGGTCTGGCTCTCGCCTACCTCTTCTTCCTGTTCGCCGCCGGGGCGGCGGCGGTGCTGGCGATCGGGGCTGCGGTCTTCTCGGTGTTCATGACCTCACGCCGGCGAGCTTTCGAACTGGCGGTGCTGCGAGCGATCGGGGTTTCCAACCGCACCTTGCTGCGCTCTCTGCTGGGGGAGCAGCTGCTGGTGCTAGGCCCGGGAGTGCTTCTGGGGGTTGGGGCCGGGCTGCTGGGGGCCTTGATGGCCTTGCCCTCAGTTCCTGAGTTCGTTTCGACCAGCGGCGGCCCCCAGGTGCAACTGGTGTTCGTCGTCCTCCCGATCACCTTGATGATGGCCGCCCTGGTGGTGTTGCTGGCCGTTGCCGCTGGGCTCGCCTCGGCCGCCACCCTGCGCCTGGCCTCGTGGGACCGCCTGCGCACGGAGATCACATGACCCAGATCAGCCAGGCGGCGCCTGCCGGCCTGGACATTCATTTCGACGGGGTGGTCCACCTCTACCCCAGCCCCGAGGGGGACGTGGTGGCACTGCGGGGCGTCGACCTCGACGTGGAGGCGGGGGAGGAGTTCGCCCTGCTCGGGCCGTCGGGGTCAGGCAAGTCGACGGTGCTCTCGCTGCTGGCGGGGCTGCAGCGAGCCTCGGCCGGACAGATTCAGATCGGGCCCTACGAGATGGGCAGGCTCAGCAATCGACAGCTGCTGCGGCTGCGGGCGACCGAGGTCAGCCTGGTGCTCCAGGACCCGGCCCGCAACCTTCTGCCCTATGCCACCGCCACCCAGAACATTGAGTTCGCCCAGCGCGGGGCCAGGGGCCGCGGCCAGACTCCCCCTTGGAGTCCTTCGGAGCTGCTCCAGGAGCTGGGGATGGGCCACCTGGCAGGGCGCACGGTGGCGACTCTGTCCGGGGGAGAGCAGCAGCGGGTGGCGATCGCCGCGGGAGTGGCCGGGGCGCCGCGACTGCTGCTGGTCGACGAGCCCACCAGCCAGCTGGACACGGTCGGCCGCGACCAGGTGATCGAGCTGCTGCATCGGATCAACGCCCAAATGGGGTCAACTGTGGTCAGCGTCACCCACGATCCTGCGGTGGCGGCCGCCATGCCGCGCACCGTGACCATCCGCGACGGACGGGTCGGGGCCGAGGGAAGAAGGGGCCAGGAGTACGCGGTGGTGGGCCGGGACGGCAGCGTGCAACTGCCTCCGGACGTGCTCGAGAGGCTCCCCCCGGGCACCCTGCTCGAGGTGCGTCGGCACCGGGCCGGGGTGGACCTGCGCAATCCGGAGCTGGAATCCCATGATCAGTGAGATCCGGCTCGAACACGTCGTCGCCCGGGCCGGCGGGTGCACCATCCTGAGCGACATCAGCCTCGTCATCCGGGCGGGGGAGTCCGTGGCCGTCACCGGGCCATCGGGATCGGGCAAGACCACCCTCTTGCTGCTGGCGGCGGGGCTCCAAATACCGAGTCAAGGCCGCGTGCTGGTGGACGGCGAGCCGTTAGCGCAAGACGATCGCAGCCGCCAGCGCTTCGGAGTCGTGCTCCAGAACCACGGGCTGGTGTCGGTCCTGACCGCGGCCGAGAATGTCGCTCTTCCCCTGCAGGCTCGGGGCCTGCCGGCCTTGGAGGTGGCGTCGGCCACTGCCGCCGCTTTGGCGGCGGTCGGCCTGGCGGGGACGCCCGACTCCCTGGTCCAGGACCTCTCGGGCGGGCAGCAGCAGCGCGTGGCAGTGGCCCGTGCCCTGGTCGGTCCGCCGGAGGCGGTGCTCGCTGACGAGCCGACCTCCGAGCTGGTGGCCGAGCAACGCAAGATCATCATGGGGCTGCTCCTCCGCCAGGCCAGCGAGGGCCGGCTGCTGGTGATCGCCAGCCATGATCCCGAGGTGGTCGAGGCCTGCGATCGGGCGGTGCGCTTGGTCGACGGCCGGCAACTGGACCACGCGGCCTCGGGTTGATGGGGGGCTCGCGGCCCGTCGGTTGGTACGCCCTGCGGATGCGCCTCCCCGTGTCCCGGCGGGGCCCCGCTGCCCCGTGCTGCGGACCGAATCCGCCGGCGGACATCGGCGAGCTCGCCCACCGGTGTTGATGGCTCGCATCTGCCCAGCCCCGGCCGGGGCCAGGCTGACGGCCCCAGCCGTCACGCAAGTGCTGCCGCTTCCATGGTGCGGGCCCCAGGGATCAGGAGCACCAGCCCGCAAGCGGCGGCGAGCAGGCCGCTAGCCAGAAAGGCGGCCCTGGCTCCGATCGCGGTTGCCGCGAGTCCCCCTAAGACTGTGCCCACGGGAGTCAGCGTCCCGACCATCACGTAGGAGACCGATGACACCGTTACTTCCCAAGTTGGCCAACGTCGGCCAAAGTGGAAATCTCTTCCCCCAGGCGTGTGAGACTGGGTTGTCGCCCCCGTAGCGGCGCAGGGGCATGGGAGCCGCTAATGGGAGCATGCGGGAGCCGAAGGCGAGTGAACAAGTAGTAGTAGAAGTTGGGGAGAGGGGTTCGGGGAGAGGGGGTGGAAAACTCGACCGGGCTGTGGATTCTCCCGGCCTCGCCGTGGAGTCAACGGTCGTGCCCAAATGGAGTGCTGGGGACGGGGTGCCCGAGACCCCGTCGCGTAACGAAGGCATTACGACCTGCCAGAGGTGTGGGCGTGGCTTCGTCCCGATTGGCCGCCAGCTGTGGTGCTCGGCAGCGTGCCGGGTCGCGGCGTGGCGCCAGCGCCATGCTCCCAAGGGCCCGGTGGCGCCATTGCCTCCCCGTGGTCAGCGGTGCGCCAATCGTGGCCCGGATCCTGGCATCAGGCAAAGCCGGGAAGTCCTGGCAGGGCGTCGAAAGGAGGCGCGTGGGCTGGGGCGCCGGGTACCCCAGCGATGGGCAGTCAGTAGGAACGGTGAGCTGGACAAGCGGAACCTGGGCGTGAGATGTGGCTCTGGAGATGCAGCGGGCTCTCAGGCCACCGGTGCGCCTCCAGCACCGCCCCTGGCGCGGACGCGGGTTTCCCCGCCGGCTTGCTTCCAGCACGAAGATGAGGACCGGCGGGCCACTCCCCACCGGCGCGATTCGGCGGGCCCAAGGGTCGCGCCTGGCGGATCTGCACCGACCCAGCGGGCCGGAGCTCCCGCCTCACCCATCCCCAGAGGTCAGGACTCACCCAGCGCTGGTTTTTTCGGGGCCCTGTTGGGTTGCGGCCCCGCCACCTCGGGGCGTGGAAACCGTTTCCGCTCCGCTTCCACTACCGTCCGGATCGAGCAGCCAGCAAGGTGATCGTTCACCACCCCGAGAGATTGCATGGCGGCATGGACGGTGGTGGGCCCGACGAAGCGGAACCCCAGCTGGCGCAGCGCCAGGGAGAGTGCGGTCGACTCTTTGGTGGTGGCCGCCAGGTCGCCGGTGGTGACTGGGACGGGGGCTTGGCGCGGCTCATATCCCCAGCACAGAGCGGCCAAAGACGCACCGGTCGCCTGCAGGCGCACGGTCGTCCGGGCGTTGTCGATGGTGGCCAGGATCTTGCCCCGGTGACGCACGATCTTGGAGTCCAGGAGCAGGCGCTGCACGTCCGCCTCGCCCAGGGCTGCCACCGCCGCTGCATCGAAGTCCAGGAAGGCCCGCCGGAAGGAGTCGCGCTTGCGCAGGATAGTGAGCCAGGAGAGCCCGCTTTGGAATCCTTCCAAGCAGAGCTTCTCGAGCACCTTCCGGTCGTCGGCGACGGGTCTGCCCCATTCCTGGTCGTGGTAGCGCCGGTACTCCGGCGGGTTGATGCCCCAGGGACAGCGGCGAAGTCCGTCCTCGCCCAGCACTGCCGCTTGTTCCACCGGCAATAGTATGGCGGTCACTTGGGGCCGGCGGCTCGGCGCGCCCGCGCCACCGCGGGGCCGGACCGGAGGGCGTGGTCTGCTGCTGAGCAGCCCTCACCCGATCCTCAAGGGCACCGCCGGGCCACCCTCGATGGTCGCCCCCGACGCTGCCGGACAGGTGGTGAGTTCAACCGAATCCTGGCTCTGCCGCCCGGGTCGCCGGGGCCACCCATCGGTCGCCCCAAGGATGACGGCGCCTCTTGCCAGAGGGCGCCTGTGCCCAGGCGTCGCTCCCGCTCAGATGGCGCGGAGGACCCCCACTGGGCAGGCGATTCCGGTACCGCCCATACCGCAGTAGCCGTTGGGGTTCTTGTCCAGATACTGCTGGTGGTACTGCTCGGCGTAGTAGAACGGAGAGGCGGGGCGGATCTCGGTGGTGATCCGGCCCAGGCCGGCGATCGTGAGCGCCTCCTGGTAGCTGGCCCGGGAGGCTTCAGCCAGGGCTGATTGCTCCTCTCCGAGACAGTAGACCGCGGACCGGTACTGGGTGCCACGATCGGCGCCCTGGCGCATCCCCTGGGTCGGGTCGTGGGACTCCCAGAAGACCTGCAACAGATCGGGGTAGGAGATGGTGGCCGGATCGAAGACCACCAGCACCACCTCGGCGTGTCCGGTCCGGCCGCTGCACACCTCCTGGTAGGTTGGGTTGGGGGTCGGGCCGCCGCTGTACCCGGCCGCCGTGGCGTAGACACCCGGCAACTTCCAGAAGCGCCGCTCTGCCCCCCAGAAGCATCCCATTCCGAAGATGGCCCGTTCCAGGCCCTGTGGAAACGGCGGGGTGAGGGGGTGGCCCAGCACCGTGTGCAGCCCCTCCAGCGGCATCGCCTCAGGGCGACCCGGCAGAGCCTCGGACGGGCTCGGCAACTCAGTGGGAGCCAAGAACGGATTCATGCGGCGCAGCACCTCCAACATTTCCCGTTCACGCTACCACCACCGGAAGGGATCCGGCGTTCCCGCGTTGGAGCGCTTCACTCCCAGCGGAAGCAGGTGACCGCCGCTGCCAAGAGGAGCACGGTCCAGCCCGCCAGCAGCGCGACCGCCAAGGTGGGAAAGGCGGCTCCCTCGAGGATCGCCCGCAACGAGGTGCTGAGGGCGGTCGGGGGGAGAATCGTGGCGACTGGCTGGATGAAGGAGGGGAGCTGGGGGATGGGCACCGCCACCCCGCCGAGGACGATGAAGAGGAGGTAGAGCCCGTTGGCACCGCCCATGGTGAACTCGGCCCGCAGGGCCCCGGCCATGGTCAGGCCGATGGCGGCGAAGGTGACCGCTCCCAACAGCATCACCGGGAGGGCGAGCGGGAGCGAACCCGGGGCTCTCCAGCCGAAACCGAGATAGGCGATCGCCAGCAGAATGGCAACCTGGACGACCTCCACCAGCAGCACCGCGGCGGCCTTGGCCGCCACCAGCACCACCCGGGGCAGGGGGGTGCCCCCCAGCCGTTTCAGCACCCGGTAATAGCGCTGATAGGCGGTTGATATGCCCAAGGACACCATCCCGGTGGACATCAGGGCCAGGGTCAGAACACCGGGGACCAGGAAGTCGATGGGGTGGCCGGAAGCGGACGGAAAGACCCTCACCCCAGCGAAAAAGATCAGCAACAACACCGGCAGCACCAGAATCATCAACAGGTTCTCGGGCTGGCGCAGCAGCAGCAGCAGCTCGACCCGCAGCTGAGCCGGCAGGCTGCGCCACCAAGGGCTTGGGGACGGCATCTGCAGGTCGGACTGGCCTGCGGTCCCAGCGCTCAGGACTCCACCTCGTCAGTGAGATCGAGGAATACATCCTCCAGGGAGGACCGTCCAACTCGCAGCAGCAGGAGCTGGGGGCCCCCATCCAGCAGCATCTGGGTCACGGCCGCCGCAGTTTGGGCGGGATCTCTGGACATCAGGTCGTAGCGGCCCTGACCACGGTCCTCGACCCTCTCCACGAAGCTCAGTTGGCGCAGACTCTCCAGCCGGACCGCGGGCAACTCGGACTCCAGCTCCGCGTGGACGAGATCGGGGCCGGCGCCGCTCCGCAGCCGGGCGGGCGAATCGTAGGCGACCAGCCTCCCGCTCTTGACGATCGCCACCCGATCGGCCAATTGCTCGGCCTCCTCCATGGAGTGGGTGGTGAGGACCACCGTCACGCCCGCCCGCTGCTGCTCCCGCACCAGCTCCCAGGTGAGCAGACGAGCTCGGGGGTCCATGCCGGCGGTGGGTTCGTCGAGGAACAGGACCCGCGGTCTGCCCACCAGAGCCAGCGCCAGGGAGAGGCGCTGCTTCTCGCCGCCCGAGAGCTGTCGGTAGCGGGATCCCACCTTGTCCGCCAGCCCAACTCTCTCCAGCAGAGTCCCTGGACTCTCGGGGCGGGCGAAGTAGCCGGCGAAGAGGCGAGCCGCCTCGCCGACCCGGATGGTGGGGTAGATGCCACCCTCCTGGAGCATGATCCCGACCAAGGGGCGGAACCGCCGGGCATCGGTGATGGGACTCAGGCCCATCACCTCGATGCGGCCGCGGTCGGGTCGGCGGTACCCCTCCACCATCTCGATGGTGGTGGTCTTGCCGGCCCCGTTGGGTCCCAGCACGGCGACCAGCTCCCCCTCGTCGATCTCCAGGCTGAGAGAGTCCACCGCCCGGTGCTCCCCATAGGACTTCTCGACTGCCTGAAGCGAGATCGCCGCCCGGCTCGAGCCAGTTGCCACGGTCATCGCTGGAGCTGAACTCCGGGCGCTATGTCCACCCGGTAGCCGACTCCGAAGACGGTGTTGATCCGGAAGGGCAGGCTGGGGAACGCCTCGAATTTCTCGCGCAGCCACCTGATGTGGACGGCCACGGTCTTGCTGTCGCCGCTGAAGTCGGGGCCCCACACCGCGCGCAGGATGGCATCCCGGCTCTGGACCCGGCCGGGGTGGCTCAGCAGGAAGAAGAGCAGGCTGAACTCCCGCGGGCTCATCTTCACGGGACTGTCGTCGAGGAGGACCTGCCTGGAGGCGGCGTCCAGCACGAAGCCGCCCACCCGGATCCGCTCGCTGGGGGCGTTGCTGCGCTGGGGGCGCTCCGAGCGGCGCAGGAGGGCCTCGATCCGGGCCATGAACTCCTTCAGGCCGAACGGCTTGGTCATGTAGTCGTCGGCCCCCAGCCCCAGTCCACTGACCTTGTCGGTCTCCGATCCGCGCGCGGTGAGCATGAGAATTGGAACGTCCGACTCGGCCCGTATCGCCCGGCACACCTCCTCCCCGGAGAGCTCCGGCAGCATCAGGTCCAGCACCACCAGATCGGGGTTGCGGCCGCGCATCAACTCCAGCCCCGCGGTTCCGGAGGCGGCCTCCAGCACCACGTACCCGCGGGCGGCCAGGTTGTAGCGCAGGGTCATCCGCACCGACTCCTCATCCTCGACTATGAGCACCCTGCGGCTGCGTCCGCCGGCTGAAGGATCGGACACCACGCCTATCCCAGCTCCACCAACCGGCCGGTCTCCAGGAAGACGACGTCCTCCGCGATGTTGGTCACCCGATCGGCGATCCGCTCCAGGTTGTGGGCGATGAACAGCAGGTTGGCGCCCGGATAGGCCCACTCCGGGTGCTCCCGCATGGTCTCCACCATGTCGTCGAAGAAGCGGTGGTAGATGCGGTCGATGCGGTCGTCGCGGGCGGCGATGTCCTGAGCCCGCCGGAAGTCGTTGCTGGTGACGGCTTCCAGGATGTCCCGCACCTGCTCCTCCACGTAGTGCCCCAAACGCAGGATGGTGTCTAGCTTCGGTCGGCTGGACAGCTCGATCAGGGGCAGCGCATAGCGGGCGCAGCTCTTGGCGTGGTCGCCCATCCGCTCCAGCTCTGAGGCGATCAGGAGGAGCCCGAAGACGGCGTGGAGGGCATGGCCTGTCGGATGGCTGACGGAGAGGACCTCGATGCCGCGCTCGCGCTCCTGGCGGTGCCGCTCGTTGATCTCGAGGTCGCGGCTGACGACCATGCGCAGGCGGTCGCCATCCCTCTCCTCGAGCCCGGTCATGGCGCCCGCCACACCCTCCGCCACCAGCTGGCCCAGCAGCCGGATGCCGTCACGGCGCGCGGCCAGCTCAACGTCCAGCTCGCGCCCGGCCGGGGTCTCTGGCATACCGCGATCTTAGACGACTTCTGGGGCAGCTCCCGCATCCGGTGGGCAGAGCCGGATCTCCACCACGGTGCCAGTGCCGGGATGACTGCGCACGTTGATCTGCCCTCCCTGCAGCTCCACGGCCTGACGGGCGATGGTGAGGCCCAGGCCGCTGCCGGGCCCGGAGCGGGAGCGATCGCCCGTGTAGAAGCGGTCGAAGATATGCGGCAGCGCCTGCGGGGAGATGCCCGTGCCGGTGTCGCGGACCGAGATCGTCGGGCAGCTGCGGACCGTCCCGACCGTGACTGCCACCCTGCCGTTGGTACCGGTGAACTTGATGGCATTGTCCACGACATTGGCCAGGGCCCGCTCCAACCGTCCGGGGTCGGCCTTGGCCCAGGTCGGTTCGCCGCCCACCTCGAGGGCCAGGTGCCGTCCGCGGGCCTGGGGGGAAAGAGCCGTCGTCACCCGCGAGGCCAGCCCCAGCAGCTCCACCATCTGCAACTGGGCCTGCTCAGCTCCCGCCTCCAGCCGCGCCAGATCCAGGAGGCCGGAAACGAGCCCGTGCAAGCGCTCCGCCTCCGCCGCCATTCGCTGGGTGAACACCCTGCTGGCCACGGGGTCGTCGCGGGCCTCGCCGTTGAGGGTCTCCGCCAACAGGCTCAGGCTGGCCAGCGGCGTGCGGAGATCGTGAGAGAGGTTGACGATCAGATCCTGATGGGCTCGGCTGAGGCGTCGCTCATGGGTGATGTCGGTCAGGATCAGGAGCGCGACCGGCTCGTTCCCGTCCGCCTTGATGGGGGCGGCCACCGCGCGTAGCACTCGCCGCCAGCCGTCCTGGGAGATCTCGGCCCTGGTCACCTGGCCGCTGGTCAGCGCCTGGCCGATGACCTCGGCCGCCCTGGGGTCGTCGACGATGCGAGCGAGCGGCGTCCCCGGCGCCAGGGGCACGGCGAGGGCGCGCCCCAGCGGCAGCTGGCGCGCTAGCAAGGTTGCCGAGTTGGGGCTGGCCCAGATCAATTCGCGGCTGGCGTCGAAGACCATGGCGGCGTCGCTGCCGAGCGAGGCCAGGGCGCGCAGGACCTCGGCCTCCAGAGCGGGAGGGCCGAGTGGTCCGGCCTCCGTCATCGCGCCTCCCACTTCCCGGTCGCCGGCATCAGCCTGCCCAGAAAGGTGACAGAAGTCACCTCGCCACTGGCTACGTCCAACTTCCACACCCCTCCCTTGGGGCAGCTGGTCCCCGCTCCAGTGGCCGCCGCCTCCAGGAGGGGTAGCAGCACGTTGCCATGACTGCAGGCGGCGGCGACGGTGGTGCCGTTGACGAAATAGGAGGAGATCAGCTCCTGCAGCAGCTGGAGCGCCTCCCCGGGGCTGGCCGGACCGGCCTGCTCGAAGAGCCGGGGGGAATCCTCCACCTCCAGCCCCGCCGTGTGAGCCGCCGGGAGCAGGGTGTCGCGGCAGCGCACGGTGGGACTGGCCCTGAAGGTCTGCACCTGGGCCTGGCTGAGAAGCTCGCCGATGGCGAGCGCCTGCTGCCATCCCAGAGCTGTCAGGGGCCGCATCGCATCCGGCTGCGGCCACGCCCCCTGGTCTGCCGCCACGGCGTGCCGCACCAGGTAGAGGCTGTGCACTTCTGAACTCCGATTATAGGTAGGTCAGCCCCCAATCCCGACCGATGGCGGGCCCTGCCCCGAACCGGGCCACCCCCGCCAGGCTCTGGTCGAGGCGGCCGCCCAGGGCGCAAACTAAGCCCATGCTGCCGCCTCCACCGCCACTCGGCTCCGCTCGCTTGAAGGCCTGAGGGAGTTGGCCAAGCCCGCCCGGTTCGCCGCGATCGACGTCGGCAGCAACACCATCCATCTGCTGCTGGCCGGTTGCACCGAGGCCGGCTCGCCCCGCCAGCTCTTCCGGCGCCGGGAATTCGTGCAGCTGGGCCTGGACGTGGCGGCTCACGGGCTGATCGGACCCGAGCGTCTGGAGCTGGCTGCCACGACCCTGGCGGCGCAGGTCGCCGAGGCCCGCGGCTGGGGGGCGCGGGCGCTCGCGGTGGGGGCGACCCAGGCCCTGCGTTCCGCCGCCAACGGAGGCTTGGTGGCGGAGGTCCTGGCCGCGCGCGCCGGCCTCGACGCGGTCAGGATCCTGCCTCCCCAGGTGGAGGCGCAGCTGGCCTTCGACGGAGCGACGATGAGCCTCCGGGCTGGGACCGCAGCCTTGGTGCTGGACATCGGCGGGGCCTCGGCGCAGGTGGCGCTGGGCGCCGCCCACGAGGCGTGCTCCGACTACTCTCTGCCGATTGGCTCCGGAATGATCACGGCCCTGGCCACCACGGATCCCCCCGCCTCGGACGAGTGGCGCGCCATGGAGCGCAGGGTGGCCGAACTGATTCCGGACCTGATGCCCCCACCGCCGGGGACGGTGGTCCTGGGCACGGGCGGCACCATCACCAACCTACCCCGGCTGCTGGGAAGAGACAAGGGCGCGGTGTTGCGGCCGCGGGACGTCGAGCAGTTGATAGAGACCTTCCGCCAGGTGCCGGTGGCGGACCTGGCCCAACGGTACGGAATGGACCTGGAGCGGGTCCGGCTATGTCGCGGCGGCGCCGTGATCCTGGCCCAGCTGATGGACCTGCTCCATCTGCCCAAGCTGAGAGCGTCTGAGCGCGGACTCCGCGATGGGATGGTGGTCGCCCTGGCTCGGCGGGGTTCCGACTGGTCGCT
>JAKAWF010000014.1:0-13893 GCA_021817025.1 bacterium | reverse complement strand
CTGGTCGCTTCCGGTGGGCTCGGAGTCGGCGCGAGCCGAGCTGGTGGCGGCCGGTGCCTGAACAGGTTTCCGTTCGCGAGCTGGCGGGCGCGGCGCTGGCGGAGCGGGCCGAGGCGTTGCAGTGGGCGGCCGCCCGCCTGCCTCTGGCGAGCGATCTGGAGGCCGTTCACGACGCCCGGGTGGCGCTGCGTCGCCTCCGCGAGGCCTGGCGTGCCTTCGACGCTTGCCTCACCCCGGGACTGCGGCGGGGCCCCCGCCGACTCCGGAAGGTGGAGCGCTCGCTCGGGCCTTTGCGGGATGCCCAGGTGCGCCTGGAACTTCTCGACCAGGTCCTGGGGCCGGTGGCGGTCTCGCGTGACCGCAGTGACGACCCTAGTGCCTCCGCCGGCTTCGGAACGGGGGTGGTGGGCGGCCTGCGGCCTGGGCTCCGAGGTCTGGAGGCGGAGGCCCGGCGCTGGCTGGCCGACACCACGGCACGGGAGATAGCGGAGCGCCACCAGCGGATGGTCGGCGGCCCCGAGCCGGCCAGGTTGCGGGAGCTGGCGCGCACCCCGGTGCTGCCTGATCACCTCCCCCAGCCGGGTGCCGCCAGGAATCTGGCGGCCGTCCAGCTACCCCAATTCTTTCGCAACGCGAGCCGCGGTCATGGGGAGGCCGCCGAGCTGCATCGTCGGCGCGTCCGCACCCGCCGGTTGCGCTACCGGCTGGAGCTCTTCGCACCGGTGCTGGCCGCCGAACACGAGGTGGTGCTTGAGGAGCTGCGCCGGGTGCAGGGTCTGCTGGGCCGCTGCCACGACCTGGCGGTGTTGGAGGACTGGATCGACCGTGCCAGCAAGCAGCAGCAGCGCGAACTGCGCCCGGCCCTGCGCCGCCTGGTCGTGCGGGTCGAGCTGGAGCAGGAGTCGGCCCAGGAGGCGGCCGAGCTGGAGCTGGCGCGCCTGGACGCGAGCGGATGGTGGCGGTCGGCGGAGCTTGCCTGCCTCGGCTGAGGCCAGCGCTTCGCCGGCGGGTGGCGGTGCCGGGCGGCTCCCGTAGTGGGTGGGCGGGCGCTTCCCACCATCACGGTGGAGCAAGCGCGCCGGTTGGCGCTGGAGAGCCAGGATCTGGGGCCCCGCTCATCCGGGTCCCAGGCGGCCCCGGGCGGGGGCGTGGGTGAGCTCGTTCGACAGCTCGGCTATCTCCAGCGCGACCCGCTGTCGGCCGTATGTCCAAGCCACCAGCTGGTGCTCTGGAGCCGCCTGGGCCAGCACTCCCAGGCGGCCCTCGAGAGGGCGCTCTGGCAGGACCGAAGTCTCTTCGAGTACTGGGCCCACGCGGCCTCCATCCTGCCCACCGGCGACTTCCGGCTGCACCGCTGGCGGATGCGTGAGTTCGGCCGCCGCGCGACCCCCGAGGGCCGTCGCCTGGCGGACTGGATGGCGGGCAACCGGGGGCTGCGGCGCGCCATTCTCACTCGGCTTGGTCGCGAGGGTCCCCTCCCCGGCGGCGCCTTCGCCAGCTCGCTCACCGAGGCCCGGGAGCAGACCGGCTGGGGTACCGATCGCGACCACCAGCGGATGCTCGAGCTGCTGTGGCGCCAGGGCCGGGTGATGGTGGCCGGGCGCGCTGCCCGCGGCCGGATCTGGGCCCGCGCGGAGGATTGGCTGCCGGAAGCGCTGGCCGAGCCGGTATTGTCGGGGTCGCGGGCGCTGGCGGAGCTGTCAGAGCGGGCACTGGCCTCCCTGGGAGTCGCCACCGCCAGCCAGGTCGGCTTCCATTTCAAGGGCGGAGCCCCAGGCCGAGTGGAGCCCGCGCTGGAGATGCTGGTGCGGCGGCACAGGGCCTGTGAGGTGATCGTGGCTCACGCCGCGGGCCGGCTTCCAGGTCGCTGGTTCGCCTCCCCGGCCGCGATTGCCAGATGGGAGGCGCCCGGGGGCGGGGCGTGGTCCGGCCGGACCACCCTGCTGTCGCCTTTCGACAACCTGATCATCGATCGCAGCCGGGCTGAATTGCTCTTTGACTTTCGCTACCGCATGGAGATCTACCTGCCCAAGGCTCGGCGCCAGTACGGCTACTACGTCCTGCCGATCCTGCACCAGGACCGCTTGGTGGGCCGCCTCGACTGCCGCCGGGAACGCGGCCGCCTGGTGGTGGCGGCGGTGCATGCGGAGCCGAACGTTCCGGACCACGACGAGATTCCTCTGGCCACCCGGCTGGCGCTGGATGAGCTGGCGGCCTTCGTGGGTGTCGACGGGGTCGCGGTGGAGGGCCGGGTTGTGGGGCCGCCCTCCTGGCGGCGGGTTCTGCAGGGCTGACTTGACGGCCCCGCCGGGCGGCCGACTCACTATCCTCGAAGGAGTGAGCACAAGCCCAACCGGTACGCGCTTGCCACCAGGGCGGGTTCGCGCGCGCCTGCGGTGCCGCAGGTGGCCGGCACTCCTGGCTGGGCACGGCGGCCCGGTGACGGGCGCGGCTCACTTGGGCGCTCCCCTGCAACGCGGGGAGGTGCGCTCCTGAGCAGCCAGGGCTGGAGGCATTTTGAGCGGTGCCGGCTGGCTCAGCCGGGGAGCGTCCCGCCGGCGCTCCCGAGGTGTCTGGCGGAGTGAGCGATTTCCGGTCCCTCCAACTCCGGTCCTCGCCAGCCTCGGGCGAGTGCGTGGTCGCCGGTGCCGGGGTGATCGGGCTCTCCATCGCTCTCGCCCTGGCGCGGGAGGGGGTGCAGGTCACCGTTCTCGAGCGCGAGCCAGAGTGCGGGCAGGGCACTTCGGCCGCAGCGGCGGGGATGCTGGCGGCCGGGGTGGAGGCGGGCTCTCCCGGCCCCTTCTTCGACCTCTGCCGGAGCAGCTTCAGCCTCTGGCGGGACTGGTCGGACCAGCTCCGGGACGAGTCGGGAGTGGACTGTGAGCTGGAGCTCGGAGGACTGCTCAGGGTGACCACCAACGCTGAGTTCGCCACCGACCTGGAGGTGAAGCGGGCCTGGCAGCTGACCCAGGGAATCCAGGTTTCGGAGCTGCTCAGCCTCGACCAACTTCGTCGGGAGGTGCCGGACCTCGGGCCCGACGTCGTCGCGGGGCTTGTCTACCCGGACGAGGGCCACGTCCACAGCCACCGGCTGCTGGAGGGGCTGCTGAAAGCCTGCCTCCGGAGGGGAGTTCGGATCGAGACCGAAGCGCCGGTCGAGGGCCTCCGCACGGAGGGGCCCCGCCCGGTGGTGCGTGTGGGCGGGGAGCGGGCCCGGGAGCTCACAGCCGACCACGTGATCCTCGCCACCGGCGTTGGGAGCGCTCCCCTGATGGAGCAGCTCGGGGTGGGGGTGGCGTTGGTGCCGGTGCGGGGCCAGATGCTGGCGATCTCCCCGGGCAGGTCGGTGCTGCCCCGGATCGTCTTCGGGGATCACGGCTACCTGCTCCAGAAGCGCTCCGGACTGGTGCTGGCGGGGGCGACCGAGGAGCTGGTCGGCCTCCAGCCCTGGACCACCCTGGAGGGTGTGGTCCAGGTGGCCTCCTCCGCCCGCAGGTTGCTGCCCGCCCTGGCCCCCGCCCGGTTCGCCGGCAGCTGGGCCGGTCTGCGCCCCTTTGCCAGGGGTGGGCCGCTGCTGGGCCGCTCTCCGGCCAGCCCCCGAGTCCTGCTCGGGACCGGTCACCATCGCAACGGCGTTCTGCTGGCGCCGGTCACGGCCCAGCTGATCGCCAGAGCGGTCATCGAAGGGCAGGATCCCCCGGAGCTCTCAGCCTTCAGTCCGCTGCGCCCGGCCTGAGCCTGAGGCGGAGGCCGTCCGAGGCCAGGAGGGCTCCTCGCACCGGCCGCCGTTCGCCCAGGTGGGTCAGGATGAAGCGGGTGTGCGGCGCCTCCCTCATCAGCTCCTCCACCTCACCACGCCACAGGTGGATCGGGGCCGGCGCCGACCAGGCCGTGCACTCGCAGAGCAGGTAGTGCACGGACCGAGCCAGGCGGCGGATCCCGTCGCAGTAGGTGGTGTCGCCGGAATAGCCCAGGGCGATCCCCTCCGACTCGACCCGAAACGCCAGGCAGTGCAGCCGCTCCGAATGCTCGACCTCGTAGGCCGTCAGCCGGTAGGCCCCGGCATCGCCACTGCGGCCGTCCTCCCATTCCTCCACCTGCGGGCGGTGGCCGGTCATCAGCTGGCTCCAGAACTCCTCTCCGAAGGCGAGCCGCCCGAGCTGGGAGAGGTGTTCTCCCAGGCCCCGTGGTCCCACCATCCGCAGCGGGGGCAGGTCCGGATGGTGGAGCAGCCGGGTGGCGACCAGCACCGGCAGGTGGAGCACGTGGTCGCCGTGCAGATGGGAGATCACGATGGTCTCCAGATCGGCGACGCTTCGGCCCATCGGAGCCAGCAGTGGGGTGACTGGCGCGCCGCAGTCCAGCAGTACGCCCTGGTCCAAGAGGTAGCCGGAGTTGAGGCCGCTCTCCGAAAAGGCGGCACCGCTGCCGAGGATGGCCAGCTCCACCTAGTCCGCCTCGCTCATCACGTCCGGCGCAGCCTTGCCCGGGGCGCGGACCGGGGGCTGGCCGCGCGCTGGTGGCGGCCCGCCCGCCACGCCCGCCACAGCAGGCGTGGGTAGGTTCCGCGCACTCGCAGCCAGCTCAGGATCAGGTCGTCGGGGGGGGCACCGGCCGGGCTCCCGAAGGCGAGCCGATCCGATTCACGGGCCAGATCGAGGAACGCTGCCCCCAAGCCCAGATCGCGAGGATGCGCCGCCAGCTCAGCGCAGGCTTGGGCAAGCTCCGGCACCGTGCGGGCGTGCGGGTTGCCGCTCAGGGCGAGGTGGACTGGCGCCTCCAGCCGCCGACGGATCTGACCTGGGTTGCGGGCCCGTCGGGTCCAGGTGAACCCCATGCCAACGGCGAGGAGCAGCAGCAGCCCCACCGCCAAAGCCGTTGGGATCCAGAGGAACCCCTGCCCTTGGTGGTGCCGGGGCCGACCGGTCCCAGGCCCGGAGGGAGCCCCGGACCGCACCCCGGGGTGAGAGCGCAAGATGGCGGCAGCCGGGCTCCCGGGAGCGGTGCTGGCGGTGGCTCCGGCTGGTTGGTAAAACCCATCAGGGGTCGGCTCGAAGTTGACCCATCCGTAACCGGGAAAGTAGACCTGCACCCAGGTGTGGGCGTCGGCCTGGGTGATCAGCCACTGCCCGTTGGGGAGCTTGCCCTCCTCGCCGGGTCCGAACCCGCTGACCAGGCGGGCGGGGATGCCCAGGGTGCGCAGCATGGCTCCCATCGCCGAGGCGAAGTACTGGCAGTAGCCCCGGTGCGACTGGTTGAGGAAGTAGACGATGGGCCATACCGAGGCGGGCGGCTTGGGCGGATCCAGGGTGTAGATCTCGTCGGCCCTCAGCGCGTTCTGGACGTTGAGGGCCATCAGGTAGGGATTGGTCGTGGCCCCGGCCATGGCCACCGCGTCGGCGGCCAGCTGGTCCTCGGAGAGGACGTTGCCGCTGGGGGGCAAAGAGGTGTACGGAATGACCCAGGCGGGGTAGCTGGTGCCGGCCGCCTCCAGCTGTGCGGGGGTGGCGGTCGAGATCGTGCCGTAGGTTGTGATCGTCCCGGACGAAGGCAGCACCGCCGGAATCCCAGACCTCGGCACCACCGCCGTCACGGTCAGCAACTGATGCCCGCTCAGCTCCCCGCTGGCGACGTACCGGCCGGGGTCGAGCGGAGTCTGGGTGGGGCTTCCCGGGTAGAGCAGGTCGGCCACCTCCTGATCTCCCGAGCCGATGTAGGTCACGTGCAAAGAGACCTCCTTGCGCCCGGACGCGATGGCGACCGTTCCCTGGCTGGGCTGCTCGCTGTACGGGAGGAACTGGCCGGGGCCCACGGTCCGGCCGGAGCCCGCCTGCTGGGACCAGTTGCCGTGGCTGAATTGGCTGAGCACCGCGCCCTGCAGGTAGACGGAGCCACCGGGGGCTGAGGTCGTGTAGCTGAGCACCGGCGTCGTCACCTGGCGGATCGGCCCGCCCGGGACCACGGACGTGGAGTAACCGGAGATCGGCGCGATCCGCTGGCTCTGGTTGGTGGTGACCGCAACCGGGGGGCCCGAGTGAAAGAAGCGGGGGCTGATGTTGGTGCGATTGAGGGGCGGCACGATCAGGGCCAAAGCGCTCAGCCCGGCCGCGCAAGCGACCACCACCGCCAGGCTGCGGGCGGGTCTGGAACCGGTCACCGGCACGCCCAGACGGGCCCAGCGCGAGAGGTTGGTCTCCTGGTGAGTCCAGCCGACCAGGGCGAGCCCCCCAAAGACGGCTGCCACCACCGGCCAGAGGGGAGCCCCCTGCACCGCGGCGGGGATGTTCACCAGGTCGGCTATGAGCACGACCATGGGCACCGCGCAGGCCACCGCACCCGCTCGCTCGCGGATCGCCAACCACCCGATCCAGGCTCCGTTCGCCCAACACACCACCAGCAAGGCGAGGAGCTGCGTTTGGGCCGGGTTCGCCCCCTCCAGCTGCTGCCGCAGCGAGGCGAGGGGATTCGGCCCCGCCGCCACTCCCGCCACCTGTCCGCTGAGCAGCAGGGCCACCAGCAGGCCACCCAGGAGCAGGGCGGCCAGCCCCCACCCCCGCCCGGGCAGTCTCCGCGCGGAGCCGGCCGCCATCATGACGCCGGCCACCCCGGCCAGACAACCGACCCCTCCCAGCGAGCCGAGCAGCGTGGTCGCGATGACCCCCGCGCAGGCGAGCCCCAGCAGGGCTGCCAGCCCCAGGGTCACGATGGGGGCCAGGCGCCAGGGGCTGGGCGGCTGACCGAGATGGCTCAGACCTGGCAGGGCGGCCAGCGCCGCCACCACTGTGACGATGAGCAGGAGAATCAGCGCCAGCTCAGACAACGGCGCGTCCCACGATGGGGTCCAGGCGAGCGAGGTCGTCGCCCTGCCGGACCGTCCAGATGTCCAGGATCAGCCGCCACTGGGCCGGGATCGCGGTGATGGATGGTTGGTGCGCAAAGCTCAGGGCGTCGATGAAGACGGCCACGGCCCGGTGCCCCGCCTGCGAGCAGGCCGCGACCGCCTCCACCCACTCACCGGACGGGTCCGACGTGACCACGACCACATTGCCGCGTGATCTCCAGGCCGGAAGATGCCGCCGCAGCACCTCGCCCAGGCTGACCTGGCCGTCGGCCTGGGCCAGCGCCAGGGTCTCCATGATCAACTGCTGCTGGGGGGCTCCTCGGCCCGGCCCCAGGCTTGTGAGGGCGCGGTCGGTGGCCAGCAGGGCGACTGCGCGTCCGTGGCGCAGGGCACCATGGACGACCGAGGCGGCCATGGTGACCGCGTACTCGAGCGAGCTCTCGGGAGCGCTGCCGTGGTGGAGGCCACGGCGCAGGTCGAGTGCCACCAGCAGATCGGATCCCTCCTCGGCGTCGAACGTGCGGCTCATCAACCTGCCCTTGCGCGCGGTCGAGATCCAGTGGATCCGGTTGATGCCGTCGGAGGGGTCGTGCTCGCGGATTCCAGACGCGCTCGGGGGCAGGTCTCGGGGCCGGCCACCGCGGTCGCTGTCGAGGCCCGCGCGGGCTCCGCTGAAGGCCAGGTCGGGCATCGGGTAGACGGCCGGATACACCACCACGCTGCCCTGGGAGCCGAACCGGACGGTGCGCGGGAAGAGCCCGAAGGGATCCGCCAGCCGGACCTCGGTGGGGCCCAGTTCGTAGCGCCCCCGGGCCAGGAGCCGGACATCACTCTCCCAACTGATCTGCCCACGCCGACCCATGGAGAGGCCGCATGACGCCCGGTAGCCGGGAAATCCGGCCAGGTCCCTCACCTCCAGCAGGGAGATGGGGAGCCGAGACCCGTTGGTGAGAGTGAACCGCTGCACGAAATTCTCTCCGACCGTCTGAGTATCCCCGCTGGCCTGCCTGGAGAAGCTCAGCCCGCGGGCGTTCGACCAACTCCAGATCAGGGCCAGCAGGATGACCAAGACGGCGGCGTACACCACCACGAAGGCGAGCTGGACCCCGTTGATGTAGGCGAAAAAGCCAGTCACCAAGACCACGGCCAGCAGGGGTGCCCGCAGCATCTTCGTCGCTACCTGAGACCTGGGCGTGACCGCACAGCCGGCCCTCAGCCAGCCGCCCGGCGGCCTCCGGCCGGCACCGCCTCGGTGTCCAGGACCTCGTCGAGGATGGCGTCCCCGGTGGCCCCGCGGAGCTCCGCGTTGGCGCGCAGGACCAAGCGGTGCAGGAGCACCGGGCCGGCCAGCGCCTTGATGTCGTCGGGGATGACGTACTCCCGCCCTTGCATCAGCGCTCGGGCCTGGCTGGCGCGCAGCAGGCCCAGGCTGGCCCGAGCGCTGGCACCCAAAGCGAGGTCGGGATGGTGCCGCGTGCGCTGGACGATCCGCACCAGGTACTCCTTCAGGCCGTCGTCGACATGGACCGCGCCCACCGCCCGCCGCAGCTTTGGGAAGTCCGCGGGGCTGGTCACAGGCAGCAGCTCGTCGAGGGGGGAGGAGGTCCCGAAGCGGTCGAGGATCTCCAGCTCACCGGCGAGGTCCGCATAGCCCAGGGACACCCGCACCAGGAAGCGGTCCACCTGGGCCTCGGGGAGGGCGAATGTCCCCTGGTACTCGATCGGGTTCTGAGTCGCCAACACCACGAAGGGGTCCGGCAGGGGATGGGTGGTGCCGTCGACTGTGACCTGTCGCTCCTCCATCGCCTCCAGCAAGGCTGACTGCGTCTTCGGGGTCGCCCGGTTGATCTCGTCCGCAAGCAGGATCTGAGTGAACACCGGGCCTTTGCGAAACTCGAAGACCCCCTGACTGGGATGGTAGATGTTGGCGCCGGTGATGTCGCCCGGGAGCAGATCAGGGGTGAACTGCACGCGGTCGAAGTGGCACCCGGTGGCCTTGGCCAGAGCCTTGGCGAGCATCGTCTTGCCGACCCCGGGGACGTCCTCTATGAGGACGTGGCCGCCCACCAACCAGGCGATGGTGCACAGGTCAATCTGGCGGCGATTCCCAACGATGACCGTGCCGACCGCGTCGGCCAGCTCGCGCACCGTGTCGGTGGCGGCAACTCCCACCGGGTACTCCCTTCACTAACTCGGGCTCGACCCCACGGCCTGGTCCGCTGGGCAGTATAAGACCAGCCCCGCTTGCCCTCCGGGGCCACCGGCGGGCTAGATCCGCTCGACTCGCCCCAGCTCCAGCACGAAGACCGTGGCCCGTCCGATCTCAACTTCCACATCAGCATCTGAGGCGGCGGCGGAAGCCTTGCCGTGGCCGGAGGACAGCTGTTCGTGGCGGGGCCGGCAGACCGTTTGCAAGACCCCGATGGCTTCGTCGACCAGGTTGTCGTCGAGAGCCAGGAGGAGCAGGGAGTTGCGCCGTTCCAGAAACCCTCCCTCACTGGTCAGCCTGGTCACTCCGAAGCCCTGAGCGCCCAGGGCCTCGATCCCCCGGGTGGCGTCCTGCTCATGGACGATCGCGAGCACCAACTTCAATCCGATCTCCTTGTGGCGAGCCGCTCCCGAGCTACCCGCTGGCACTCCATGGCTAAATCCCCCGGGCTCTGGTCGGCCTGAAGCATGACCGCGCGGGCTGGGAAACGTCGGGCCACCGCTTGGTACCCGGCCCTGACCCTTTCATGGTACTGGGTGGACTCCGCCTCCAACCGGTCCGGGGCCAGGTCACTGCCGCGCCTACCCTTGGCGGTCGCGACCGGGAGGTCCAGGATCAGGGTGAGATCGGGCGGCCGGTCGACCCCGCAGATCCGGTGCAGCTCCATGATTCCATCCCAGGAAATCCCGCGCGCCCCTTGGTAGACCAGGTTGGAGTCCAGATAGCGGTCCGACACCACGACCTCACGTCGGGCCAGGGCCGGGTAGATCACCTCCCTCGCAAGCTGAACTCTGGCGGCGAGGAACAGTGCCGCCTCCGCCCAGCCCTCGAGCTCCCAGCCTGTCGTAGGCTCCAAGAGCAGTTCCCGCAGGCGCTCCCCGAGGGCCGTGGTGCCGGGGTCGCGCACCACCTTGACCGGGTGCCCATCCTTGCTGAGCGCCTCGGCCAGCAGGCCGGCCTGGGTCGTCTTCCCGGAGCCGTCGAGGCCCTCCACGGTGATGAAGAAGCCACTGTCGGAAGCCGTCACCGGGTCCCCTCCAAATAGATCAATGGTGGTCCTGGTCGGGTCCGCCCGCGGCCAGCTGGGCTCAGGAAGCCTGGCTCGCGGGATAGATCCGCAGCCGCCGGCGGGGCTCCTTGCCAGTGCTGCGGGCGATCAGGTCGTGCTCCTCGACCAGCTGATGCTGGAGCCGCCGCACATAGGCATTCTGCGGTGCCAGCTCGACCGCGGTCCCGCCGCGAGCCCGTTCGATGCCATCTCTGGCCTCGCGCAGGGCGGCGTCGGTGGGATCGACCTGCTCCAGGTTATACAGCTGGCTCAGAAAGGCTCGGATCTGGGCCACGGTGTTGCTGCGCAGGACGGAGATCGGGATCCCCTCGGCCTCGGCCGCCCGCAGCGGCGAGTCCTGGCGCCGGTAATAGTTCTTCAGGGTCAGCACCATGTCAGCGTCATCGACGTGATGCTGGATGCGGACGGGCAGCTTCAGCTCTCGCACCGCCTGCTCCAGGTAGACCCGGGAGACCCCGTAGGGGAACACGGAGGTGTCGGACACCGTTCCGGGGGCTCCATGGCCGTTGACGAGCTCTGCCAGGGTGGTCGGACGGCGGCCGGTCCTGGTCAACGGCGGCTCCAGCCCAAACAGCTCCCGGGAGCCCCGGTCGTCGAAGGGAGCTGGCTCGACCAGCCTCGTGGTCAGCCCCTTCCCCCCGCTCATCTCCCGCAGCTGGGCGGGGTGTGGTCGACCTCGCAAGGCATCGTCGACCACATCGGCCAGGGGCATGTGCACCGTCACCCGGTGGCGGTCGACGATCTCGACAAGGGCGTCAAAGGTGGGGGGTGACTTGCGCTCCAAGACCGACTTTTGGGTGCCTCGTCGGCGGGCCTCCTCGTCCGAGAGGGTGACGGTCTGGATCCCCCCCAGAAGGTCGTTGAGGGTGGGGTTGACCAGCAGGTTGTCGAGCGTGTTGCCGTGGGCGGTGGCGACCAGCTGCACCCCGCGTTCGGCGATCGTTCGGGCTGCCGCAGCCTCCAGTTCGGTTCCGATCTCGTCGATGACGATGACCTCCGGCATGTGGTTCTCCACCGCCTCGATCATCACCCCGTGTTGAAGCTCGGGTCGGGCCACCTGCATGCGCCGCGCGCGGCCGATCCCAGGGTGGGGGATGTCACCGTCGCCAGCGATCTCATTGCTGGTGTCGACGATCATCACCCGCTTGCGACTCTCATCCGCCAGGATCCGGGCCACCTCGCGCAGCATGGTGGTCTTGCCGACCCCTGGTTTGCCCAGCAGGAGCAGGCTCTGTCCGCTGACCACGATGTCGCGGATTATCTCCACTCTCCCAGTCACGGCCCTGCCCACCCGACAGGTGAGGCCGACGATCTCGCCGGAGCGATTGCGAATGGCCGAGATCCGGTGCAAGGTGCGAGCTATGCCAGCGCGGTTGTCGCCCCCGAAGGCGCCCACCCGCGCGGCCACGCCGGCGATGTCATCCATCGACACCGGGGTGTGCCCGAGCAGAATCTCCCGACCTTCAAAGCGTGCCTCAGGCTCGCGGCCAAGGTCGAGCACGATCTCGAGCAGGTCCCCGGCCTCCTCGGGCAGGGCGTGGACGGCATCCCGGAGCGGTGCCGGCAGAGTGCCCACCAGCAGTTCCAACTCCTCTTCGAACGAGGGACCGAAGGGAAGCGGCGAACCAGTCAGGCGCTTGCCTCCTTCGTGGTGACGGAGGTGAACATCCCAGCCGGAGCGAAGCGGCCGGCCCTAGCTCTCATGCCTCCCAGCGCAGGACGGCCCGGGGGGATAGGCGATGCCTGTCAACCGACCTCCTGTCACCGACTGAATATAGCGCACGGCGTCGCCCGGGGCGTCGCCCCTCACCTTCAGGAGCGGCCATCGGTGATGGTGCGCGCCTGCACCACGGGAATGACCGCGGAGAGCGCCCGGGGGGCTGCTTTCGTCGCCAGCTTGGCGCGGAGCTTGAGGGCCAGGTCCCTGGCCATCAGGAGTTGGGTCGCCACCGGCTCGAACCCTCTGGCCGCGACCGCTCGGGCCAACTCGCCGTCGTAGTGGCGCAACAGGCAGATCGTCGGTCTCTGGGGCAACCGTCCCAACAGACCGTGGACGGCCTCCACCGCCAAACTCTTGGCCTGCGGATCCAGCATCATGCTCATCTGGGTGGGACGGGCCTGGGACGCGCACCGCACCCCGGCCCAGGCCACCACCTGCCCCTCCCGCTCGATCACATAGTGACGCGAGTCGCCACTGCGGGCGTCGAGCCGGCTCAACCAGCCGAGCTGAAAGGTGGCGCGCCACTGCTTGAGGGAGGGGGCCTCGACTGCTGCCACCGCGTGGGGGGCGGTGCGGAGGTACAGCAGGTAGACCCCCATGAGATCCTCTCGGCGAGCTGGCACCCAGGGCTCGGGAAGCTGGTGAGGAGGCCGGGGGAGCTCTCGGAAACTGATCTGCTCGCTGGCATAGGGCTGGAATCCCTGTTCTCGCAGCAAGCTGGCCAGCGGGTGCCCCTCCGGGATGCGCACCAGAAACCGGCTCACGCCCCGGGCCAGGCCTTCGTTGAAGAGGTGTTGCAGGAGGGGCACCCCGGCGAAATGGCCGTCGGCGCTGGGATCCAGGCAGAGGTTGAGGACCTGCCAGGCTCGGCCTCCCGGGGCCGGCTCCGCCTGTACGAACCCGATGATCTGCCCCTGCTTCTCGGCGACGAAGAGCTGGTCGCCGACATCCGCCAGGGGCATGAGCGCGGAAAGGCTCTTGGTGAGGATCGACCAGGCCCTGGCCAGCCCGGCTTCCGGCACCGGGCTGTGCGGGCCAGCTGCGGCGAGGCGCTGGGTGAGTTCCTCTTCCACCTCCATAGTGGTCCGGTAGAGATGGTCAACCTGGCTGAGGTCGCGGTAGCTGGCGGAACGAACCTGCATGCAGTTAGTTTGCACCGCTGCTGGTCGATCCGCCACCGCGTGGGCTTGGTCAGAGCCCATCGATGAAGAGCTGGTGGAGCCTGGGGTCGCCGGTTATCTCCGGGTGGAAGGTCAGGGCCATGTGCCGGCCCTGCCTGACCGCCGCCGGCCGCCCCTGATGCCGGGCCAGCACCTCCACCGCGGGACCGACCTCCTCGATCGAGGGCGCGCGGATGAAGGCGACCAGAATCGGCTCCTTCCCGATGGCTGGCACGTCCAACCACACCTCGGCCGACTCCTGCTGGCGGCCGAAGGCGTTGCGCCTCACGGCGATGTCCAGAAGACCCAGGTTGAACTGCTGGGGTAGGCCGTCCCGGATCTCTCTCGCGGCCAGAATGGTCCCGGCGCAGGTGGCCAGACAGGCCACTCCGGCTGCGAATGCGCGCTCCAGGGGCTCGCGCAGCGAGCGGGCTTCGATGAGACGGCCCATGGTGGTGCTCTCCCCGCCCGGCAGCACCAGCCCGGCCAGCCCTTCCAGCTCGTCGGGGAGGCGCACGGGGCGGGTGTGGACCCCGCACTCCGCCAGCAAGCGCAGGTGCTCGCGGAAGTCTCCCTGCAGGGCGAGCACGCCGACCTCTGGCTTGGGCACCGATCCGTGGGGGACGGGGCTCAGATGCCCCTCGCCGCCAGCAGCTCCTCGGGCCGCAGGCTCGAGGTGCTGATCCCCACCATCGGCTCACCGAGGTTCTCGCTGACCTCGGCCAGGATCTCCGGCTTGTCGAAGTAGGTGGTGGCCTGGACGATCGCCTTGGCACGGCGCAGGGGGTCTCCACTCTTGAAGATCCCGCTGCCGACGAAGTTGCCGTCGCAACCCAGCTGCATCATGAGGGCGGCGTCCGCCGGGGTGGCGATCCCGCCTGCCGAGAAGTTGAC